>WQZJ01000012.1 GCA_009780795.1 Methanomassiliicoccaceae archaeon | reverse complement strand
CTTACGTACCTCACGCCTTCATTATCTTAAGCCAGCCGCCGCTCTCGTATACGCCGAGTTTCCTCTCGACGAGCGCTCTCTCAAAATCTTCCCATCCGATGACGGTAAGTCTGTTGTTCTTTCCCTTCGTGAACTGTACGCCCTGCGTACCCTTCACAAGGCCCGGCTGGAGCCCCTTTATTCTCGCGATCTGCTTCGCTTTCTCTGTACTGATCTTTTCCATTGCCATTTTCATCCCTCTGACATTTCGCACCTTTCGGCACGCACTTCATCATTTATATAGTCAATATATATAGTTTTCTGCTAAAAACGGTACATCCAGCACATTTATTGGTGTGTTCCGGCATGCGTCCACGTACGACGCGTATGTACATTGCCTCGCTGGCGCGTAGGAAAGTGTTATCAAATGACAGAGGCATTAAGGCGGAGATGACGGTCTTCGGTGTTTCCGGTGTCGCTGGTAAGGTCGGAGGGGAGATAACTCCTGAGCTCGCGGTCAGGATCGGTCGCGCGATCGGTCTTCGTTACGGTCACGTGGTCATGAGCAGCGATATAAAGAGGACGGGGCCGATGATAATCAACGCTCTGGCCGCCGGCCTCTGTTCCGCCGGCTGCGAGGTCACTGATATAGGCATATGTCCTTTGCCAACGACCGTGAGGGCCGTCGAGAAGGATGGGTGCAGTCTGATGGTCACATCGCCGAGAGGGCAGGCCGAGTACACCTGGATCAGATTCAATAACTATGACGGCTCATCATTCTCACATTCCCAGCTGTCGGAAATAGAGAGGGCCATGAACAGCGCCGAGGGGATGCCTACAGTAAAGCATGACATGATCGGTATGGTCACATCCGCTGAACCTCCTGCGACCGCCCACATCAACAAGATAATCAAGGACGTCGGGAACATCGACTGTCCGGTCATCATAGACTGCGGCGCAGATACCACTTCTCTCGTGACGCCTCGCCTGATGGCGCAGATGGGTGCCGACGTGACGACCATCAATTCAATAGTTCAACGGGTCTTCGTCGGTAGGGCTCCGGAGCCGATAGAGGCGAACCTCCGCGAACTCATAAAACATGTACGTTCCGAGCCGGGGGCGATAGGTATAGCGCACGACGGCAACGGTAGCCGGGTGGGCATCATCGATGAAAGCGGGAAGTACGTATGCGGCAACACGCTCGTCACTCTGCTCGCGTCCCATCTCAAGGTCGATTCCATAGCCGTACCGGTGAACACCACAATGGCCGTGGATGAGGTTGCCAAGGGCAACGTCATACGGACGAAGATAGGCGATGACCACGTGTCCGAGGCCATGAAAAAGAATCGTCTGCGGTTCGGCGGGGAGCCATCCGGGACGTTCATATTCAGCGGTGCGTCGTTCTGTCCCGATGGGATATACGCGGCGGCCGTTCTCGCCGGCATCGCCAGTGAGGGCAGCTTGAGACAAGCGATCGGAGAACTCCCCTATTATCCGATATGCAACAGCGACGTGAGGTTCAACAGCGAGAAGGCCGACCTCGCGAGACGGCTGGAAGAGAGAATGAGATCGGTGGACTGCAGATCATTGGTGACCGTTGACGGCTGGAGGGTGGAAATGGACGACGGGTGGTATCTCATACGGTTGTCCAACTTCGAGAACACTGTCAGAATTACCGCAGAGGCCCGCGACCGTGTGTACATGCACTGTCTTCTGGACATGGCCCGTGATCTTGTCGTGTCATGCACTCACTGATCGGTCATGTTCACTTCCAATTCATTACCATTGGAATCGTACGCTCTCCAGCTTGTCCTGTCGTACGGCTGGCACGTGATTATATGGACGCCGCCCCATGAGCTGAAGAAATCTATGTCGTCATCCGACGGTTCGTTGAAATATCCCGGATGAGAATGCACCGTTCCCGATATCCGCGAGTTCACCGGCGACAGCCACATGTTCATGAATCCGTGACTGTCCCCGTATATCGTCCCGGGTATGAGCAACATCTCGTCGATCACGCCGCCGTTGTGCCTCGTCAGGCAGAGAAACTCCTGCGGATAGCATGATCTCGCCGATTCGTTTATCCCGTCTATCAGATCCCACGATATCGATATCATAGTCCGCTCTCTAGTTTCTCATGCACCCTTGAGTAGAAGTCTTCGTCGAACATTATGAACCTGCCGTAGTTCGATGACATGGAGAACTCCACTTTCGTTCCTCCGGGTATACCATGCTCCTCCTGGCCGTCGATGACCAGCAGGCAGTCCTTGTCAACTATCTCCACCACTATCTTGGACGACATCGGTATCACTATCGGCCGGGCGGCGAACTTGAACGCGGCCATCGGCACGAGGACCAATGCATTCACGCGCGGGTCTATGATCGGTGATCCCACGCTCAGCGCGTAGCATGTCGAACCGGTGGGCGTCGATACTATGACGCCGTCCGCCCTCAGCTCCGTCGCAAGATTCCCGTCCACATATATTCTGAACTGTCTTATCCTGGCTACGGCATCCGTGTGCAGTACCGCCTCGTTCACGGCGTCCGCCATTCTTTTTCCCTTGTACACCGTCTGCAGTTTGAGACGCTCCTCTATCCTGTATTTTCCGTCCCTCAGTCTCGCGATGCCTTCCTCTATCCTGCTGACCGGTATTTCCGCAAGGAATCCTATGCTTCCGGCGTTTATTCCGAATACCGCTGCGTCACTTCCCCTCATCGCCCTGAGTATCGTCCCGTCGCCGCCTATCGTGATCAGTATGTCGACGTCCATCTCCTCCACGGGATATCCTTTCATGCCTAGATTCTCGGCTATGCCCTTCTCCAGGATCACGTCCTCGTCGCTGAGCGCCTTCAGCACCCTTCTTGCGGTGTCGGCGGCGATCGGCAGGCTCATGTTCACGTACATCCCGTACCTGTGCTCCTTACGGCGTACCGTCCCGTGCGACCCGTGCATCACCATATCGTAAACGTCCTTGTTGGTGACCGCCAGGAAATTCGCCCTCTTGTCAAGGTCCAGCGTCATGTCGAACTCCGTTCCGTCCAAATTGTATACCTCTCCGCCCGCCTCCTTCAGTATCAGGTAGCTGGCCGCTATGTCTATGACACGTATCGACCTGCGGTTGTTCTCGGAGTTCATAAGGAACCCATCAGCCGCACCAGTGGCGACCATCGACATCTCGATGGACGCACATCCGAGCGCGCGGGATGTCTTCACGTGCTTCGCAAGCGTGAAGGAGGACGGGTGGGCACCGTTGCCCATGTATATCATCATCAGCAGCCTGTCCGGCTCGGAGTGCTCCTTGGCGTGTATCCGCTCTCCGTTCAGGAACGCCCCCTTTCCTTTTTCCGCATGGAAACGGTCGCCTGTGACCAGATTCTCGATATATGCTGTATGAATGCCTTTCAGCGATCCCTTGCCTATGCCCATCGACACTGTGTATATAGGGACGCCTATCACGGAGTTGGTCGTACCGTCTATCGGGTCCAGCACCAACGTGTCCTCCGCACCGAAGTCCACGAAACCTATCTCCTCGCTGAGCACGTTCAGTTTCACCTCCTTCTCCTGGAGGTAGCTGAGCACCGTGTTCTCGGCTATCTTGTCTATCTGCGTGGTGGGCGTGCCGTCCATGCCCATGTATAACTCCTTACCCCTGGCCGCCCCGTCCGGGATCAGCTGTATCGCGTTCCGTATGCGTTCCGCGATCTCGCCGAGCATGGTCATCATAAGATTGCATACTACGCGCGTGTATTTATCCATTCGCTGATTTTTTATCGGTAGAGCGTCATCATGTGACGATGAGCGAGGGAGACCGCGTACTGTTCCGTGACGGGAGGCCGATGACACTGTCCGCCGACCCGGGAAGACGCGTTTACGGTGAAAGAACGATCGACGTCGGCGGACGGGAATATAGGGATTGGTCCCCGAACAGGAGCAAACTGTCCGCGTACCTCTGTCTCGGCGGCGGGTTCTTCCCGTTCACCGAAGGAAGCGACGTACTGTACTTGGGTGCGGCCAGCGGCACGACCGCCGGTCATATCTCCGATATCGCCGTTCCGGGAAGGGTGTACTGTGTGGAAATGTCCCAAAGGACGTTCCGCGACCTCGTCGGAACATGTTCGACGAGAAAGAACATGATCCCCATACTCGGGGATGCAACGACGCCCGAAACATACCGTTTCGCGGTGGAGCATGCGGACATCGTATACCAGGACGTCGCCCAGAAGGGACAGGCCGATATCCTGGCAGATAACATGGAATGCTTCTCGGCCAGATACGGCATGGTGTCACTGAAGGCGAGGTCCGAGGATGTCACGTCCGATCCGGCGGCGATATTCGTGAAAGCATGCGCACGCCTGGAGAAAAGGGGGATGAGGATCATCGATATGCTCCCTCTTGAAAAATATGAGAAGGCGCATGCGATGATAGCTGTGGAGATGCTTCCTTGAGAACTGTGTACACGGTCGCGTTCTCCGGGCCGGAATTCCTGATGGTGTACAATCAGAAACGAAAGGGATGGGAGATGCCCGGCGGCAGCATCGAGGACGGCGAGACCGCCGAGGAGGCCGCCGTGCGCGAATACGCTGAGGAATCAGGATATGAGATCTCCGTCGTTTCCACGATGGACATCGGTTCATGTCACGTGTACGCGGCTGTCCTCGGAAAGAAGATACATAACGGCGAGATGGCGTCCGGATCGTTCTCCGAACTCCCGGACGAACTGGCGTTCGATCGGTCTGAGTACGACAATGTGATGGAATGGGCCAGGAACGCCGTGAAATAAGAAAGGTTGCGCGGAACCCCCGCGCATGGTCGAACGGTCACTTCTTCAGTGCGAATGCCATCGATGTCACGAGCAGCATTATACCTGCCGCGATCTCGACGAAGACGCCTATTCCGGCATCCCTCTCCACGTCGAAGAATATAACCAGTGCGCAGATCAGCAGGATCATGCTCAGCAGGATGAATAGGAACTTCATACCTCCTGTGTTCAAATCCTTGATCTCGGTGATGAGCAATATCAAACATCCCACCAGTGAGACGAGCATTGCCACCGCATAGAGGGTGAACGCCCCTCCGTCCTGGAAGAGCGCATCGAATCCTGTCTCGGTTGTGGTGCTGAAGTTAACCCAACTCAAGAAGAACCCGACCAGGCCCAACACTATGGCGACGGCCGCGATTATCCCTATGTACATTTTGGATCTCATTTTTTCACCTTTATATGATGACTGCAACGGTATCTCGTGGTGCGCACTTAAATGTTGTTGCATTTATCCGCGTGCATCGGCCCGTAAATAAAGAAAAAACAACACGCGTTTTGTTAATCAAGCTTTTATACTTGTATCCTCTAACCGCAGAAAGCCTCGCCGCCTTAGATGATTCGGAGGATCAATAATGGCAAGAATGCACGCAAGAAGAAAAGGAAGGTCGTGTTCCACACGCCCTATGATATCGGAAAACCCGTCGTGGGTCGCTCTCAACGCCACCGAAGTAGAGGACCTCATAGTCAAAATGGCCAAGGACGGGTTCACGTCCGCCATGATCGGACTCATGCTCAGGGACCAGTACGGAGTGCCTGACGTGAGACTGCTGACCGGTAAATGTATCACTGAGATCATGAAGGACAAGGGCGTAGCCGCAGCGCTGCCCGAGGACCTTTCGAGTCTCATGAGGCGCGCCATCGCGCTGAACGTTCACCTTAGGGACAACAAGGGCGATCACAGCAACAGGAGAGGTCTCCAGCTGATCGAATCTAAGATCAGAAGGCTGGAACACTACTACAAGGACAACGGTATACTTCCGAGGGAATGGAAATATTCGCTGAAGACCGCTGAGCTCATGCTCAAGTAAGGTGTTCCATGGACGACGGCGTCCTCAAACTACTTTCATCTTTATCTTCCGCAACGGATGTTGTACGGAAACATGATGACATTCACATCTTTTCACATCACGACGCCGACGGCATATCCGCCGGCGTGATATTATCGAGGACCGTCATGCGCGCCGGGAAGAGTTTTAAGCTCACACTGCTCGGTGCGCTGAACAATGTGACGATCGACGAGGTGCGCAACTGCGGCGCCGGCTGCGTTATGATCGCGGACATGGGCGCATCATATCTCAGGGAACTCGACGGCATGGACGCGGATGTTGTGATACTGGATCATCACCGCGACGATGGGTATGAATGCGTGCATGCGCATTACGTGAATCCGCACTCGTTCGGCATCGACGGGATGACCGAGGGATGCGGAGCGTCCGTCGCGATGCTGTTCTCCGCGAGATTCGACGAGGACAACTGGGATCTGGTACAGACGGCCTTCGCCGGTATCGTCGGTGACAAGCAGCATCTGAAGGGACTCGGCAGGATCAACGAATACCTTTTCACCGAGGGCAACAGAAGGAGGTACGTCACGATGACGGACGGTTCGCTCATACCGCCGGGGCATCTGATAAGCTCACTGTTCCTCTCGTCCGACCCGTATATACGCGGTGTGAGCGGGGATGCCGACGGCGTTACGGCCATACTTGGCGACGCCGGGATAGACATCTCGAGATCGTCCGCTGACCTCAGCGACGCCGAACGTCGAAAACTGTCGTCGCTGATAGCCGCGAGGCTCATCGCGCAGGATGTGTCCAAAGAGACGTTGGAGGAGACGTCATCCGTAAGATTCGCGCTCAGGGACTGGAGCATCGGCGCCGCGGAGATCGCGTCGATCCTCGACTCATGCGGACGATCGGGCATCGGAGGTGCGGGCGCCGGGTTCGCGATGGGCGACCGGAAATGTTTCTCCGAGGCGACGGCCGCCGACGAGGATGCACGCAGGAGGATCGTCACCGCGGCCAGAGACCTGGATTCTAATGGGATCAGACCGATGGGCAATATCCAATCATTCGACTGCACCTCGTCCGGGTTCACGGGGATACTGTGTGATATCGTGATGCGTTTCATCGGTGACCGGAACAAACCGGTCATCGGCCTCAACCGCTCCGACGGGATGACGAAGGCGTCCGCGAGATGCAGTCATTCACTTCTGAGAAAGGGTGTGGACCTGTCATCGGCCATGAAAAAGGCGGGCGAATCCGTCGGCGGCGGGGGCGGCGGACATATGATCGCCAGCGGTGCCTGGTTCCCGCCCGGGAAAGAAGAGGAGTTCCTTGAGATCACCGACAGGATCATCGGGGAACAGATCAGCGCCAGGTAACGTCCACTTCATCCGTTCTGAATTTCTGATCCACTTTCGTGTCGTCGATGCTCATTCTCACTCCGGAGTCGTACATCACATGTCCTAACCATGCGATCATCGCTCCGTTGTCTATGCACAGCCTCGGTTTGGGCACGAACATGTCGGCACCGCGCTCTCCGGACATGCATGATATCATGTCCCTCAGCCTCGTGTTCTGAGCGACACCGCCACCCATCAGCACCTCGTCCTTGCCGACATGGGCCATCGCCCTTTCGGTCACCTCCGCAAGCATCGCAAAACACGTCTCCTGAACAGAGAACAGGATGTCCTCCAGCCTGTGTCCCTTCTTCTTCAGGGACACGGCGGCGGTCATTATGCCGGAGAACGCCATGTCCATCCCTTTGACGGAATATGGAAGGTCCAGCAGCTCATCGCCGTCCTTGGCTATCTTCTCGATCGTCGGTCCCGCGTAATATCCGAGGCCGAGCTCCCTTCCGAGCTTGTCCAGCATGTTGCCTATGCCTATGTCCAGCGTCTCACCGAATATACGGTAACGCCCGTTGGTGTATGCTATCACCTGAGTGTTACCGCCGGACGCATACAGAAGAACGGGGTCGCTGCATCCGGTCGTCGCATTCCCTATCTCAACGTGTGCAACGCAATGGTTCACGCCCATTATCGGTATCCCGAGTCTCACTGACAAGGCACGGGCGGCGGTGGCCGCGACCCTCAGGCACGGCCCCAGACCGGGACCCTTGGAGAATGAGACCAGTCCTATGTCCTTCAGCGACACGTTCGCTTCGGTCAATGCTTTCGATATCGTTGACGCTACGATGTCGGCGTGATGATTGGCCGCCTCCCTCGGATGCAGACCGCCCTCGGGCGGTTTGTACATATCGATCACGTTCGCAAGAACATTACACTTCTCGTCCGTGATCCCTATACCGAGCGTATGCGCCGTTCCCTCTATCCCTATGGTCAGCATTATTTCATACCTGCTGCGGATTCGAGTTTGTCCAGTATCGGTATCGCACCGACTATCACTTCGCCGTCGGCGATGAGGACCGGGAATGTCTTCTCAACTATCTCGTAGAACGCCGCCTCGGCGAGACCGTCCACGGTGTCAGCGTTGATCACCTCTATCTTGATACCTTTGGGCATCCTCTCCTTCACGTGGTCGCACTTCTGACAGTCGTTCTTCGTGAACAGTTTCAACTCTTTCATGCCGACACGAAACGGTCGTCTGTTTTATATGTTTCGTATATACGCTGCCGCCTGGACGGTTCTGCCCGATCGGCTCCTGAGCGTCAGGGAATGTACAAAAATATATTATATGGGAAACTTATCATCAGCCCACCGGGCTCGTGGTCTAGGGGTTATGACGTCTCCTTGACATGGAGGAGGTCGCCGGTTCAAATCCGGCCGAGCCCACCATTGTCTTTCCGTTCCATGAATCTTCGATACTGTTTTCTTTGCCTTTAGGACGATCTCCGGGGCGATCGCTCCGGATGTTCTTCGTAGGATAACTTGAAAAGATTGAAATGGCAGTGCACCCAAAAGCAACCGGAACGGTTGAGGAAGCTGGCGGCGGTCGGAGAGATCGAATGAGACATTGAACGAACGGTCTCAAAACGTAGAAATACTAATAAAATATTGGTGCTGGCACGCGATCGTAGTCTAGTGGTCAGGACGGGGGCTTCCCAAGCCTCTAACCCGGGTTCGAATCCCGGCGATCGCACTCTCGTCGCACGCATGGTGTTTTTTTTGTAACGTTTATATCATTGCGGTGCCTACACCACATGACGCACATGCTGGAGATCGACAGTTCCAAGGGAGAGGGAGGAGGACAGGTCGTACGCTCCAGCGTCGCACTTTCCGCTATAACCGGGATAGAGGCGCGTCTGACGCGCATACGCGAGAATCGTCCGACGAACGGATTGTCGAAGCAGCACTGCATCGCCGTGAAGGCCGTCGCCGATATGACGGGTTCCGAGGTCATCGGGAATCACGCCGGGTCCAGGGACCTTCTTTTCAAACCCGGCAACATACAGAAATCAGATATCAGGCTGGACATAGGTACGGCAGGGAGCATCAGCCTCGTACTGCAGGCGGTGATGTTGGCCAGCCGAAACCACAGGGAACGTGTTAGAGTGGACGTGCGCGGCGGCACCAATGTTATGTGGGCCCCTCCTATCGACTCGTATCAGCAGATACTGTTCCCACTCATGGACCGTATGGGCGTCCGCGCGAGACTGCAGATCGCCGACCGAGGATTCTACCCGGACGGTGGCGGAAGGGTGATAGCGGAGTTCGATCCGATAGGGGACATATCGCCGCTCATGATAAGCGACCTCGGCGAATTGAAGGGGATCGAGGGGGTGTTCTACATACAGCACCTCAAGGATTCGATAAAGGACGATATGATCTCATCGTGCGACGATATGCTGGACCTTGACTGTCCTGTCAATATCGAAGTGCAGCGGACGGTCGGCAACTCCAAAGGGGCCGGTCTGTCGCTGGTGGCGGTGTACGAGAACGGACGCCTCGGGAGCAATGTGCTCACCACGAAGGGGCATCCGGCGAAGCAGGCGGGAGAGGACGTGGCGAAGGACCTCCTGAAGGAGATGGGATCCGGCGCGACGATGGATGTGTACACCGCCGATCAGCTGTTACCGTACATGGCGATGGCCACCGGCCCCAGTGAGTTCACGGTTGCCAGGATCAGTAAACACTTATTGAGCCAGATGGATACTTTGGAAACGTTCCTCGACGTGAGATTCGGTGTCGAGAGGAGAGGACAGGTGTACAATCTGTCCGTGACCCCCGGTGATCGGGATTGAGGCCTTTCATCCATATCAACTGCGCCATGTCCGCCGACGGAAAGATAGCCGGGAGTGACAGGACGCAGGTCAGGATATCCGGCGAAGAGGATATGGCGCGTGTGAAGGAATTGAGAAGGAAATATGACGCAGTGCTCGTCGGCGTCGGGACGGTCGTCGCGGACGACCCTCATCTGACGATAAAAGGTGCGTCATACGACGAGAATCCTGTGAGGGTTGTGATCGACCCGCACGGCAGGATGCCCGCCGGCTCTCAGGTGATCGACGGACGGGCACCGACCGTGATACTCACGGACAGCAGCTGCGATACCATATGGAACAACGTCAACACCGTCAGATGCGGCACCCCATTCGATCTGGTGAGGGCAATGGAGGCGCTTTCCGAACTCGGCATCGAGAACGTCCTGGTGGAAGGCGGAGGAGCGACCATAGCGTCGTTCTTCGAGCACGGTCTCGTTGATCGTTACACAGTGTTCGTGGGCGCGATGATCATAGGCGGACGGGACTCGCCGACACCGGCGGACGGCGACGGATGGATAGCCGGAAAAGGAGTTCCGCTGAAACTCAAGAGCGCGGAGATACTCGGCAACGGCGTCCTCATGACATACGAGGTCAGATGATCTGTTCGATTATGAACTTCGAATAGTTGTTGCCTGCCCCGAAACATTCGCTCGAGGCTATCTTGTACTTCTTTTTCGTTATTTCCTCGAGGACCGTTATAAAAAGTCCCTGGCTGAACATAGATAACGATTCGGCGGTGCACTGCGTCACCTCGATATTGTCACGAACGATTATCGTGAGCGGCATGAACGTGTACACGCACACCTCGCCGATGTCGTGTATCTCGTAGAACTCCTGCAGTTCGCCTATGATGTCCTCCGTCTTGGTCGACGATATCTTCTTGGACAGCGCCATGCCTATGCTCTTCCCTGTATGGCGCATCATGGCACCTATGCACAGTCCGGAGCCTTCGGCACCGACTATTATCGCCCTCATCAACGTTTTGAAGAAGTTACAGTCGCGTTCGGTCACCATCGCCAAGGTTTTACGATAGATCTCTATGCCCTCCTCGTTGGCATCACGCGATCTGGCCATGAGCCTCGACGCCATGGAGAATATCTTCTTCCTGCTGTCGGCCGGGTCGTCCCTGAATGTTACCAGGCCTTCGTTGAACATCTTGTCCAGATGCACGGACAGCGTCGATTGCGCCTTTCCGGTTATGACGGATATCTCGGTGAGGGAAAGGTCCGATGACGACAGCTGGGACAGAATCTGCCTTCTTACAGGATTGATCACCTGCACCAAGCCGCGGGCCGTGGTGTAAATATCAAAACTTTCATCCATCTAATACTGCTATGCCTTTCATCCATATAAACAGTTAACGTCCTAACACTGATGTGTACTTGCGGCCTCTGAGGGCTGCGGACGGCACCGTTAATAATACGGCTTGCTTATAGGGAGGACATGAAGGTCGGCCTCGGAGATGTCAAAAATGAAATGAGGGCCGTTTGGTTCACCAACGGCGAGGTCAGGATGATCGATCAGCGCAGGCTTCCCAGCGATGTCTCGATCGTCAGTTTCAAAGATCACAACGCAGTGGCCATGGCCATTAAGAACATGACCGTACGCGGCGCCCCGTCCATAGGTGCGGCGGCCGCGTACGGGATGTGCCTCGCGGCGCTGAACGGAAGGAATCTGAAGGAGGCTGCCACCGTCATAAAGGCGGCGAGGCCCACCGCGAACGACCTGTTCTACGCGGTGGACCACATGGTATCCGAATTGAAGAAGGGTGTTGCGCCGCAGAAAGCGGCCGACGACTACGCACAGATGATCGTCGACAAATGTATCAGTATGGGTGAGCACGGTGCCCCGCTGATAAACGACGGCGATGTGATAATGACACACTGCAACGCCGGCGCGCTCGCAACGGTGGACGTGGGTACCGCACTGGCACCTATAAGAAAGGCGCACGCCGAAGGTAAGGGCAAGAAGATATTCGTCTTCGTCTCCGAGACCAGGCCGAGACTGCAGGGGATGCAGCTTACCGCATGGGAGCTTCTGCAGGAGGGCATACCGCATTCCGTGATAACGGACAACGCATCCGGACATTTCATGAAGATGGGTGTCGACATGGTCATCGTGGGAGCGGACCGAATAGCCGCCAACGGTGACTTCGCGAACAAGATCGGAACGTACGGGAAGGCGGTACTTGCGAAGGAACTTAACATACCGTTCTACGTCGCAGCGCCTGTGTCCACGTTCGACTTCGAAACAGAGGACGGGGACAAGATAGTGATAGAGCATCGACCCGAGGAAGAGGTGACCATGATCGGTTCCATGAGGATCGCACCGGTCGGCTCGCATGCAGTAAATCCGTCATTCGACGTCACACCGGCGAGATACGTCACCGGGTTCATTACAGAAAAGGGCATCCTGAGGCCCGATGAGATAAGCAGAATGAGGTGAAAGACTGAACGAGAAAGAGGCTAGGGACGTATTATGCGCAGCATGCTCCAAATTGTATCAGAGGGAGCTCCTCGTCTCGGCCGGCGGCAACGTCAGCATAAGGTTCGATGACGGTATACTGATAACTCCGTCTGGAAGGAACAAAGGTTCGCTGCTTCCCGAAGATATGATAAAGATGTCGATGAACGGAAAGGTCATCGGAAAGGGTAAACCGTCCATCGAGTACAAGTTCCATCTTGGACTGTACAACGCCAGGAGCGAGATCAACGCTGTGGTCCACTGCCACCCGATATACTGCACCGCGATAGCCGTGAAAGGTGAGAAGATAAGAGCGGACCTTACCCCGGAAGGGGTCATGCTGCTCGGTGACGTTCCAACCGTCCCGTACCGTACCCCCGGGTCGGACGAACTGGCGGAGGAGGTGCTGAAGATATCCAAGCACTCGGCGGCGATCATGGAGAGCCACGGCGCGATCGTCCAGGGAAGGACGATGGAGGAAGAGTGCAACCGCATGGAGGAGCTTGAGTTCCAGGCGCACCTGCAGCTGGTGGTCGGCAATGCGGCCGGTCTTCCGAGGGACGAGGTATACAGGCTGAGGAGGATGTGACCGTGATCCTGGTAACGAAATGGTTCGGGGTGTTCCTGTGTGACGACACGAAGGTCATGGATAAACGCCTGATGCCGAAGGATGCGAGACAGATAGCCGAGAAGCTTGCGGAGATGCAGCGCGGACGGCTACTTCCGGAGGAGACGGAACTGGCCGACGGTCAGAAGAAGCTGCGTGTATCTGAACGGAGACAATCGGAGCTCGGAAGACCGATGCTGTTCGACTCCTCCTTCATAAAGGCGGACGCATACGGATACTCGGGGGAGCTTATGCACGAGGCCATGCTCATCCTCGGAAAACTGAGGACGTCGGAACCAATACCCAGAGATAAGAATCTGGTGCAGGCGATCAGACATTTGGATGATGTCATCATCTCATGCAACCTGATGAACGAGAGGCTTCACGAATGGTACGGGCTCCATTTCCCGGAGTTGGGGGACCATGCGAAAGAGGACAGGTACTGTGACCTGATCGTGAGACACGGTCATCGCGGGAACATAATCTCGGAACTCGAACTGAACATAGAATCCATCGGTTCCGAGATGGATGATGCGGACATAGACAAAATAAAAGAGCTCGCAGGAACGCTCCGCAACATGTATGCATTGAGGGACGCCACCGAATCATACATCTCTAGGCTGGCTGAGGAGATCGCACCGAACATGTGCACCCTTCTCGGAAGCTCACTGTCCGCGCGGCTCATATCGTCGGCCGGCGGTCTCGACCGTCTTGCATCGCTGCCGTCGTCCACACTCCAGCTGCTGGGTGCCGAGAAGGCTATGTTCAGGCACTTGCGGGCAGGGAAGAAGCCGCCGAAGCACGGTATGATCTTTCAACATCCGGATATACACCGCGCCCCGTACTGGCAGCGCGGCAACATATCGAGGGCATTGTCCGGGAAGGCGCTGATAGCGGCGAAGGTCGACAATTACAAGGGAGAGTTCATCGGTGGTTCGTTATTGAACGAGTTCAATGAGAAGGTGAAGGGGATTAAGGCAAAATACCCGGAACCTCCGAAGAGACGTCCCGAGTCCAAGAACAGAAAAAGGAACGTCCGCAGAAAGTGATGTGTACCTTTCAAAGATGTTCGCGGCCTTGACATTATGTGTACGGTACGGCCCTCTTATGAACAAATATTTAAACATAGTAAAGATTGAGGAGTGCGATAACAATGTGGGAACAGAAAGAAGTAAGGGAGCTGAAGGTCGGCAGGTACCTCAACATAGATGAGGAACCGTGCAAGATCATATCGATGACCACGTCGAAACCCGGTAAACACGGTTCCGCCAAGGCCAACATAGAGGCAACGAGCATCTTCACCGGTGCGAAGAAGACCATCACGTCACCTGTGAGCGCCAAGGTCCAGGTACCCATGATCGACAAGAGGAAGGGACAGATACTATCGATACGCGACAGTGAGATACAGCTGATGGACCTGGAGACGTTCGAGACGTTCAGTATGGCCATCAACGACGATCACGAGAGTGAACTCACTGAGGGCGGCGAAGTGATGTATCTCGTTGCGATGGGCAGACAGAGACTGATGTGATGCCCTTCGGCCTGACGTTCGCCGACGCGGACTCGGAGTTCTCCGAGGCGGATGCGGTAATATACGGTATACCGTACGACCGCACGTCCACGTTCAGGTCCGGGTCGAGAGAGGCCCCGAACGCCGTAAGGCGCGCATCGTATAACTTCGAGGTCGAACACTTCGAGCACGGTAAGCTGCCTGCTGTGAAAATGAACGACTACGGCGACACCGACGACCACATATCCCCGGAGGCCATGTTCGATGAGATCGTTTTTTCTGTGTCACCGGCCGTGAACAACAACAAGTTCACCGTGGCGATCGGAGGGGAGCATTCGATCACCGCACCGATAGTCAGTTCTTACGGAAAAGTATCAGTGATCTCGGTGGACGCCCACCTCGACTCGAGGGACGAGTTCATGGGAAGCCCTCTGAGCCACGCATGTGTGATGAGGCGCTGTTCCGAGTATGTCGGAACGGACAACGTCTTCGTGCTCGGGGTCAGGTCCGTGAGCGCAGAGGAGCTGGACCGCGATGATGTCATCCCTCATATCTCGTCGTACGAGATAATGAACACCGGCATAGAGGACGCCGTCAAAAAGGCACTGGACTCCGTCGGGAACGAAAAGGTGTATCTGACGATAGACATAGACGGCATAGACCCCGCGTACGCCCCCGGGACAGGAACACTAGAGCCATTCGGTCTGACGCCGATGGATGTCAAGAAGATCATAAACGCCGTGGGCGACCGCCTTGTCGGGATGGACGTGACGGAGATATCACCGCCGTACGACCACGGCAGCGTCACATCGGTACTGGGCGCAAGACTGATAAAGGAAGGTCTGGCGGTATTCTCTAAGCATCATCTTTGTTAGCCGGCGTCAATACACGCTCGACGAACTCTATCGCCTTTATCTCGGTCTCATTGGCCCTGTGCAGCGCCATATCCTTATCCTTCGACTCCGAGTATATCCTGAACTTCGGTTCGGTGCCGGACGGTCTCGCAAGTACCCAGCCGTCATCATAGAGTAGTTTCAAGCCATCCGTCATGTCGGCCCTGACGGTCTTATTGACCTCCTTCAGATGCCTGAGCAGAGAGCTCTTCAAACTGTTAGGGCAGTCTATCTTCCTTTTCTCGGTGTAATACTTAGGAAGAGTCTCCAGCTGCTCGGACAGTTTTCCGCCCTTGACCATACATTCCAGCATCGCGGCGACGGACATGGCGCCGTCACGGCATAATTGATGTTTCGGAAATATCAGACCGCCGTTCTCCTCTCCGCCGAAGACCGCCTTATTCTCGAACATCGCTCTGGCGACTATCGGCGAACCTATGGCTGTGTACATGATGGTACTTTCCATCTCTTTCACTACCTCTTCCACCATGGAGGATGAGCTGACCGGAGTGACCACAAGGCCGGGTCTGTTCGATAGCACGTATTTGGCTACCAGCGCGAGGCTCTTCTCCCCACTCACGTATTCTGCGGTGTCCGAGATGAAGATCACCCTGTCGGCGTCGCCGTCATGTGCTATGCCCAGGTCCGCGCCGGTCGATCTGACCAATGCGATCAGGTCTCTCAGATTCTCCTCGGTCGGTTCGCTCGGATGCCCGGGGAAATCGCCCTGCGGGTTCGCGTTGAGCGTGATCGCACGGACTCCCAATCTGCTCAGTAGCAACGGCGTTGATACGCATGCGGCGCCATTCGCGCAATCCAGAACGACCGTGAACTTTGCGGCGCGTATCGCCGCCGCATCCACGCGCCTGAGTATCGCGTCTATGTATCTCTCGATGGCGTTGGAACCGTACTCGAATGTGCCGACCGCATCCCATTCCTTGCACTCTATATCCTCTTCGAAGAGGGACTCTATCTTCTCTTCTCCTTCACGTATGAGCTCCTGCCCGGTGGGCCCGATGCATTTTATGCCGTTGAACTCCGGAGGATTGTGTGACGCGGTTATCATCACACCGCCGGACATGCCGTCATGCGACCCGACATAATACTGCAGCGCGGGCGTCGGCGCGACGCCTATGTCTATGACACGAGCGCCTACGGACATCAGACCGGCCGCGACGGCGGCCTTTATCATACCGCCGGAGTCCCTGGTGTCGGATGCGATGACGACCGTATCCTCAAAATACGTCCCTATCGCCTTTCCGAGCCTGACGGCGATCTCCGCCGTAAGTTCCTCGTTGACGACCCCTCTCACGCCGCTCGTACCGAAAAGCCTGCCCAATATATCGCGCCCCTTCACAGAGCGGTTATACTGACGACGTTGTTCCCTCTGAGAACAACCGTGCCCAGACGCCTCTCCTGATCCTGCGTCCTCTCTTCCGTCTCCTCGAGGGTCATGTTCATGTAATCGTCGTATCCCTTCAATTTCCCTTCAAGGACACGGTTGTCCTTGAGAAGAAGTGACACACGTTTGTCGAGCGATTTTTCCAATAAAGCTAACGGCATTACCATAATAACCGTTCGTTCATGTTTAGGAGATTATATAAATGTTCGTTATTTCGGACCGATTCATTCTGAGTGTTTTCTGCACCTATCGAGAGAAGGGTCGTATATCATATGTCAACCATGTGTTTCTGTTCATATGACAGTAACGTAATCTAGGTTACGGTAATTTAGATTACGATAATTTTGTAACACGTGTGGAACAAAAAAGATCGCGAAAGAATAAAAAGAGATAAAGCGGAGGAGAATACCCTCTCCTCCTTTTTCGGTACTATCACAGAGGCCAGTCAGATATGATCTCTCCGTTGGCGGTCAGTGTGCCACTGATGACGGTGACGGACATGTCGCCGTTGTCATAGCTGAAGTCGAACACGACCGGTCCGCCGTCCGCCATGAACAGCACACCGTCTATGAGCAGCCAGTCGCCATCGTTCAACAGCGTGGCCTCCTTCAGCAAAAGCTCACCGGTTATCGTCAGTGTCGCATATCCGTCGAAGATAACCCTCGCGTTGTCAAGGTCGAAACCAAGCGACGTGTCGGTGGTCATCGTCATGTTCGTCTCATGCCCGAACGTGATCGTGTACGCGGTCAGATAACCAGGCACCTCGTCCTGCACGAGCATCGCGATACCG
>WQZJ01000011.1 GCA_009780795.1 Methanomassiliicoccaceae archaeon | reverse complement strand
GTTGCCCAATGAGTCGAAAGTAGCTGTGACCGATTTGTTCACGTCCGTTATGATCGATGCGAAAGCCGAGTTATGCGTGACGGCACCGGACCAGCCGACGAAGTTCGTCGTGACAGGTATGGCGAGCAGGACCTGTACTCCTACGGGGAAGTACAGTATATCGCTGTCGTCGTACGTTATGCCGTTGACGCTCACAACACCCGTTCCCGCTATCGTGAGATCGAGCGTCCTGTTGCCGTTAGAATCGAACGTTGCCGTGACGGATACGTCATCGATTGGAGTGAACGATATCTCTAACGAATTCGACGGCTTGTGACCGGACCAGCCGACGAAATTCGTCGGATCGGCCGTCAGCGTTATCGTCTCGTTCGTAGGGACGGTTATCACATGAGGTCCCGGACCCGAGAGGGTCTGCGGCGCCGCCGTACCGACGGTCACGTCGACCTGTCCCGTGCCTGCGAAGTTAAGCGTGACATTGTTGCCGCTTGTCACATTGATGTTGAAGGTCGTCGTGAAATGAGGCACATAACTTACTCTGGTGGTGAATTTGTTCGTGGTCGTACCATCACCTAGTTGACCGTTAAGGTTCCGACCCCATGTCCACGCCGATCCGTCGATCTTGATGGTTGCTGTGTGATTGCCTCCGGCCGATACCGATTCAAAGCCTGTCCCTACAAGAACTGGTGCAGGTCTGTTTTGCAATCCACCATTGACCCGACCGTCGCCGTTCACACCCCATCCCCACAGGTCACCGTTGGTCCTGATGCCCATTGAGTGATTATCTCCGGCCGATACCGATGCCCAATCGGTTGCCGACCCTATCCGGGTCGGTACGTTCCTATTTAGATTTGTGTTGTCGCCGAGCTGATTAGTGTTGTTCTGACCCCATGCCCACAGGGTACCGTCGGTCTTGATACCCAACGAATGTCTCCCTCCGGCCGATACCGATGCCCAGTCGGTTGCCGATCCTATCGGGACTGGTAAGTTCCTTTGTGTGGTTGTAGTGTCACCGATCTGACCTTCTCCGTTAGTGCCCCATGCCCACAGGGTACCGTCGGTCTTGATACCCAACGAATGTCTCCCTCCGGCCGATACCGATGCCCAGTTGGTGTCCGTTCCTACCTGAACAGGTGAATTTTTGTCTATGGGTGTGTTGTCACCGAGCTGACCAGAGTTGTTCTGACCCCATGCCCATAGGGTGCCGTTGGTCTTCATGGCAAGAGCGTGATTATCTCCGGCTGATATTGATGCCCAGTTGGTATCCGTTCCTACTTGGGTCGGAGAGTAATAGTTGCCCCCTGTTCCGCCTTGACCGATCTGACCGTTGTTGTTACGACCCCATGCCCACAGGGTACCGTCGGTCTTGATGGCTATTGTATGGTCTATTCCGGCATCTACTGATTTCCAATCGGCATCAGTCCCTATCTGGACTGGTGAGTTCCTTTGTGTGGTTGTGCCGTCACCCAGCTTACCGTAAGTGTTCTGACCCCATGCCCACAGGGTGCCGTTGGTCTTGATGGCTAATGTGTATTCGCTCCCGGCCGCTATCGATTCCCACATGGGAACCGGTGCTTCAAATACATAGCCAGGGCTGTTGATGTTAGGGGCCAGGCCAGTGCCGGTCTGGCCACTATCGTTCCGACCCCATCCCTTCAGAGAGCCGTCGGCCATCAAACCGAGTGAGAAGTCAGTTCCGGCGAATACCGCGACGAAACCGGTTCCTACTGTTGTTGCCGGAACCGGTGTGGGCCTTTGTGTGGTTGTGCCGTCACCGATCGAGCGAGTGAGATTCGCACCCCACCCCCACACGGTGCCGTCGGTCTTGGTGGCCACTCCGTGATACAATCCGCCCGCCACCGTTGCCCAGTTCGTATCCGTTCCTACCTGTAGCAGAGAGGGGTACGTATTGTTGGCAATATCGCCGTTACCGATTCTACCGAATTGAGAGCTTCCACATGCCCACAGGGTGCCGTTGGTCTTGATTGCAAATGTGGTAGCGCCTCCAGTTGATATCCATGCCCAATTGTTATCTGTCCCTATTTGGGTCGGAGAGTGATAGGTGCCCCCTGTTGCGCCTTGACCGACCTGTCCGGAGGCATTGCCGCCCCATCCCCACAGGGTGCCGTTGGTCTTGAGGGCAATTGTATGGCCGTTTCCGCCCGATAGCGACGCCCAGTTGGTATCCGTCCCTACCTGAGTCGGTAAGCCGACAAAAAAAGTAGAGGTATAACCTAGACCAAGTTGACCTACAGTGTTTCTGCCCCATCCCCACAGGGCGCCGTCGGTCTTGATCGCAAATGAATGAAATTCTCCGGTCACTGCCGATGCCCAGTTTGTATCCGCCCCTACTTTAACAGGTGTGGGATTGAGCGTGATGTAGGGGGCGAAGCCGAGCTGACCTTCTCCGTTATTGCCCCATGCCCATAGAGTGCCGTCGGTCTTGGTTGCCAATGAGTGTTGGCTTCCGGCCGCTACCGTTGCCCAGTCGGTGTCCGTACCTATTTGAACCGGCGCGGTCTTGTTCACATTTGTACCGTCGCCGAGCTGACCGCTGGTGTTCAATCCCCACGCCCATAGTGTACCGTCGACCCTGATGCCCAATGAATGACTGAGTCCGCTTGCTATCGTGACGAACTGATCGTAATGTATGGTTGCCGAGACCGTCGCCGTCCCATCGCTGGTGGCGTTGAACTGGTTCCCGGATATTGTCGCGCCCGTTGTTCCCTGATTGACTATACGCCACGTTATGTTGTCAAGAGTGGCGCCGAACGGGTCTACCGTACCCGTAAGATTCAGCGGAATTCCGACCTGTGCCGTGTTAGGCAGACCCGTTATACCGGTTACCGGGATGTACCCGGGATTGCTAAGTGGATAGCTTTCCCCCCCCCCATTTCTGCGTCGTTCGGCAGAAAGGCCGCCAGCGAAGCGACCAAAAGAACCGAGACCGCGAACGCCGCCATTACAGACTTCTTGTATTTCATCGTTCTGCACACCTCATTATCGAGATTGGGATCGGCGTGCGTGTAACGGTCCGTCCGCCCACAGTGCGGACAATAGATCGTATGCGAGCCGGCGGTTTCCTGTTATGGTACCGTCAGCATGGGATTGCTAGTTTCACAGCATCGCCTACTCACTGATTGATGCAAACGCGTCCTGCGTATTTTATGGTTATGTGTCATCAGATGTAAAAATATCTTTTAATTATCGATATTTATGTGATATTGACAAAAATCGACAAAAAAAAGGCCGTCGAATCTGTTATAGTATTTAAAGTAAACTCAATTATTTTATTTCACTTGAGATAATTTCTAAAGTAAATAACTTATATTCACATGAAAAATACTAATGTTTTAAGTACTGTTAATGGCATTTCGTACTTCATGGTCCCGCATAAATCGAGCGAGATTTATTTAACTGGCATGCATACGTATACCTATAGTTTACGTATCATCGGATGTAAAGTTAAGATTTAAACACTAACGCTGATGTGGTATCATGAACAAGGATGTATGGAAAATATTGGAGGAGCCGCATGCTCATGCCATACTGCTTTACATCTGTGACAATCCTAAATCCCTTAAGAGCGACATATATGCTGCGTTCAAGGAATCATCACGTCCGACCATACAGAAAAGGATAGATACGCTCATAGACCACCATCTTATCGCTGTCACGAACTCAATGACGCACAAAGCGGGACGATATCTCACCCTTACCGAAGAGGGGAAGGAGATCGCAATACTGGCGATGGACATGAAGATCATTCTTGATCGCCTTGAGAGTCCCGTTGATCCTTCGTCCTCGAGGTCATATGACCATTCCGAGGACGATGAGTGAATGATATCCTCATACTGAGCTTTTACACATTTGTTCAATGAGGTCGACGGAACGTTTCAGAGAAGGTCTGTTCCCCTGTAGATATCTTTTTCTTTTTCGTTCGTACCTGCTGTCCGACTGCAAATTATATAAGAAGACGACTATGTTGAAATATTGGCAAAGTTGCTTCGATCTGCAAAGATTGAAATACTATGTTGCGTGTTAACATGTAACACGGAGGCTGAGACATGTCCGGAAAGAGCATAAGAACCGAAAGGATAATCGACAGGAAGACCGGTAACGCGGTGATCGTACCCCTTGACCACGGGATATCGATCGGACCGGTGAACGGTATAATTGATATGAAGACGACGGTGAACGCCGTCAGCGACGGCGGGGCCACGGCGGTCCTTATGCAGAAAGGGATCATACCGTACGGGCACAGGACCGGAGGTCACGACGTAGGTCTGATATTACATCTGTCCGCGTCCACCAACATCGGCTCCACATCCGATTCGAAGGTTCTGGTGGCGACCGTTGAGGAAGCCATCAAGGTCGGCGCCGATGCTGTTTCGATCCATGTGAATCTGGGAGCCGAGAGCGAACCTCAGATGCTGTCCGATCTGGGCAAAGTGTCAAGATCATGCTCGGAATGGGGGATGCCTCTCCTGGTGATGGCGTACGCCCGTGGTCCGACCGTTAAGAATCAATTCGATCCTGCCACCGTCGCACACTGTGCGAGAGTCGCCACCGAACTGGGCGCCGACCTCATCAAGGTCAGCTACACCGGGGATGTCGATTCGTTCAGGGATGTTGTCAAAGGTGCGTTAGCACCTGTGCTCATCGCCGGCGGCCCGCAGATGAACTCCGATGCCGATATACTGAACATGGTGCACGACTCCATGGAAGCGGGAGGAAAAGGCGTGTCCATAGGCAGGAACATCTTCCAGCACAAGGACCCCAGGGCGATGACGGAAGCCATATCCGGGATCGTGATGAATGGCATGAGTGTAAAAGAAGCCACAAAATTACTTAAGTGATCACATGAAGGACATATGGATGAGAGTTGACGTCCCGGATGACCCCACGGAAAGAAAGGAGTTATTGAAATCGGGATTGGAGAGTGGTATCGGCGTATTCATCATACGACCCGGCGACGAGTCATTCTCGTCGCTCGGGAAGGTCGAGCTTATCGTGAACGATGACGGAACGCTGTCCGGATACGTTGACGGGAAGGTCATAACCATATCGTCGCCGGAGGACCAGGACGATGCGATGAGATCATGCGGTAAAATTGACGTCATGGTCGTACTGACCAAGGACTGGTCTGTGATCCCGTTCGAGAACCTCATTGCCGCTGCGGCGGGGAAGACGAAGATAATGGCGTGCGTCTCGTCATCCGAGGACGCGGAACTGTGCGGGAAGATACTTGAGAAAGGTACCGACGGGATAGTCGTGAATGTTCAAGAACCGAAGGATGTGAAGGGCGTCATAGAAAAGGCGGGCAATGCCGGATCGGTGCGGTTGACTGCGGTGAAGATCGTCAGCGTACGCAACATACAGACCGGTGACAGAGTGTGTGTGGACACATGTTCCGCCATGGTCCCGGGCGAGGGTATGCTCATCGGTTCGCAGTCATCGTGTTTATTCCTCGTACAGTCGGAGAGCGAGGAGAACGGATACGTTGCCGCCCGTCCTTTCAGAGTGAATGCGGGCGCGGTTCACGCGTACATGATGATGCCCGACGGGAAGACCCGATACCTGTCAGAACTGAAGGCGGGTGATGATGTGCTCCTGGTGGACCGTCTCGGCGGAACGAAGGTAGGGTCCATAGGACGGTGCAAGACGGAGCTCAGACCGATGCTCATCGTCACGGCCGTTCACGGAGATGACGAGTACACAACGATACTTCAGAACGCCGAAACGGTGAAGATGGTCACGCCCGGCGGTTCCGTATCAGTTAACGAATTGAAGAAAGGGGACGAGGTACTTGTGTTCCTCGACGAGGGCGGAAGGCACTTCGGCATGCCGGTCAAAGAGAAGATAAGGGAGTCCTGATGAGGATCTGCGCATCCCTCGGCTCCGTCGGTGACGTCCGTTCCGGCGAACTCGAAAAAGCTGACGTGATAGAGATACGAACGGACATATTCGATACCGTTCCGGACGGCATACTGAGAAGGGGACAAACAGGCCTGATAACCTTCAAGGGAGACATCATACCGTCCATGATACCCGACGGATGGCTCACGGACATCGGCGAAGCCGACCGTTCGGCCGCCGGCGGCAGATCCGCCGGCGTGATGACGTCATATCACGACTTCACCGGAACGCCGTCCGTCGAGGAGGTCCTTCGTATATTATCGTCAATGAACGGGGACATAGTGAAAGGCGCGTTCACCGTGAATTCTGTGAGTGACATCATGACGTTATTCGACGCCTCCCGCTTGATCGGCAGGAAGCACGTGATCATAGGGATGAGCGAACTCGGCAGGATAACGCGTGTACGGAACGAGACCATGGGGAACGAGTTCGCATTCTCATACGTGAGCAGGGAGACCGCACCGGGGCAGATGAAAGTCTCCGAGATCAGACGGTTAGGGGATGACTGCATGGTCACCGGTATCGTCGGATGCGGCATAGATTACACAAGGACGCCTGGCATGCAGAATGCTGCCTTCGCGCACTCAGGCATCAACGGCATATCTCTGAGATTCGACACCGCGTCCGCCGACCGCGTCGGCGAACTGATGGTGAATTTTAACATACGAGGAATGAACGTCACAAAACCGTACAAGACTGACATCATCGATCAGCTGGACACCCTCGACGGGATATCGGAGGATGTCGGCGCCGTCAACACCGTCGTCAACGATAACGGAGAACTGACCGGACATAACACGGATGTTCACGGAATAGACGCGGCACTGAAGATGAACTCCGTTCACGTGAACGGAATGAGGGCACTGGTACTCGGTTCCGGGGGCGCCGCCAGGTCATGTGCTTATTTCCTTTCTGAGAACGGTTGCGACGTCACGGTCACCGGCAGGAACGCGGATACCATGAGATCCATATCACGGGACCTTGCCGTCACCGCGAGGGAGAGAGAATCAGTGGCCGTGAAAAGTTATGATCTTATCGTCAATTGCATCCCATTGAACAAAAGCAGCGACCGCTTGGATTATCCGGTGCGCATAGACCAGATAGCTCGTGAACAGGTCGTGTTCGATATGGTGTATGGGGACACCCATCTGAATGATGTTGCCGCTGAGCGCGGATGTAAGATCGTAAGGGGGGAGGAGATGCTCGTGCATCAGGGCCTGAGGGCGTTCGAGCTGTTCACTGGTGCCAAGATACCGTATGAAGTGATGAGGGATGCCGTATGATGTCATACGGCGCCGTGACCGTAGTGAACGCCATACCTTGCGGTACGGGCGCTGCCGTCGGTATAGATCTCAAGACCCGTGCCTGCTTCGTTGCCGGCGGTTCGGGGAAGGGCGTGAGGATAATCAACGACCCGGACGAGGACACCGGGATGGCTATGATATGCGTAAAGAACGTCTTCGAACATTTCGGCGTCATGGAACCGGACGACTGGTCCCTTTCCGTGGATTCCGAGATACCGGTGTCCAGAGGGCTCAAGAGCTCCAGCTCCGCGTGCAACGCCGTGATATCGGCGGTCTCCGGATGGATACGGAACGAACACGGAAGAGGATTTAACGATAAAGAGGAAGACACAATAGAGATGATACGTCTCGGTACGAGATGTGCCCGAGAGGCTAACGTGACCGTCACCGGCGCGTTCGATGACGCATGCGCATGCCACCTCGGCGGTCTGGTCATCACCGATAACAAGAATGATACGATACTGCGGCGAACCGCGGCGGAAGAGTACGATGTGATCCTTCTCGTCCCCGATAGGAAGATACGCAAACCTTCCCTTGACAAGCAGAGGCTGTACGCCCTTTCCGAGAGGATGACCGATATACTGCGTCTCGCGGAGAGAGATTGGCTCTCCGCACTCACCGAGAACGGTAGACTGGTCGCGATCGCCTTGAACATAGAGGACCGCGTTTCAACGAGCGCTGTCAACAACGGCGCTCTGGCCGCCGGCGTCTCCGGAACGGGTCCGGCGGTATCGGTGGTCGTTGCGAAGGGGGACGGGAAATCCTTCTTAAAGGACCTGGACCATGACGGATACATATCAATTGTCACAAGGACGAGGTAACATGCAGCCGAATGGTAAAGGAACAATGACATTCTCCGGCGGCACCCTCAAAGGAGCCGTTACACCGCCTCCGTCCAAGAGCCATACGCACAGGGCGTTCTTCCTGTCAGCGCTGTCATCAAAGGAATGCAAGGTATCGAACGCACTGAATTCTCAGGATACGATATCCACGCTTAACGCCGTACGGGCGATGGGTGCGGACGCGAGGAGACTGTGCGACAAGATCAGAATAAAAGGTACCGAGTTGCACGCTCCCGCTGACGTAGTGGATGCCGGCAACTCCGGAACGACCATGCGACTTTTTACCGGGATAGTGTCGATGTTCGACTCCCCTGTGACGATAACCGGTGATAGTTCGCTGAGATCTAGGCCAATGGGGCCGTTGCTCGATGCCCTCGAAGAGATGGGTGTCGAATGCAAGTCGAACGAGGGAAGGGCGCCTGTCACCATCCGCGGGCCCAACAAAGGCGGGAATGTGAGTATACGCGGGGACATGAGCTCGCAGTTCGTGTCGTCGCTGATGATGGCTGCGCCCATGCTGCGTAACGACACCACGATCTCGATAAAAGGGAACCTCTCATCGCGGCCGTATGTTGACATAACGAAGAATATGATGGAAAGGTTCGGCGCCGATGTCCGAATGACCGACGACGAGATAACCGTACGCGGGAACGCCGGATACAGCGGATGTGACATCACTGTGCCGGCGGACCTCTCGTCCGCCGCGTTCCCGCTGACCGCCGGTGCGTTGGGAGGAACGGTCACTGTGAAGAAGGTTGACCTGAACGACCCTCAGGGCGATAAGAGGATAGTCGACATCCTGAGGGATGCCGGTTCTCATGTAACTGTCAAGAACGACGCCATAACCGCATCCTCCGGTGAACTGAATGGAATTGACGTGAATATGAACGATATCCCTGATCTCTTCCCGGTGGTCGCCGTCCTGCTGAGCACAGCGAAGGGAAAGAGCAGATTGTACGGCGCACCGCAGCTGAGGTTCAAGGAGAGCGACCGTATACGGGCGACGGTGGACATGCTCAGCTCATTGGGCGCGGATATAGAGGGAACGGATGATGGGTGCGTCATCAACGGCGTGGAACGATTGAAAGGCGGAAATATAGAGCATCATGAGGATCACCGCATACTAATGGCCGCGGCCGTCGCCTCACTTGTATGCGACAACGCTGTCACAATGAAAAAGAGTGATTGCTACGATGTCTCGTATCCCTTATTCCTTGAGCACATGAGACTGCTGGGTATGCTAACGGAGGTTGAATGATGCACTCGTTGGGAAAGAACATCAGGTTCCGATTGTTCGGAAAGAGCCACGGAAAGCATGTGGGCTGCATACTTGAGAACATCCCGTCCGGGATGCGCATAGATATCGACGTCATAAAAGAGGAGATGGCTCTCAGAAAGCCGAAGGACGGCATAGGGACGCCCAGGAAAGAGGATGACGACGTGGATATCGTATCCGGAATAACGGACGGCGTGACCGACGGAACGCCTATCATAATGTTGATAGCCAACCGTAACGTAGACAGTTCGAAGTATGACGACATATCATCAGTACCGAGGCCGGGACATGCGGACCTTCCCGCGATGATCAAATGGAAGGATCATGATGTCAGAGGCGGCGGTCAGTTCTCCGGGCGTCTGACGGCACCCATCGTCGCAGCAGGCGCTGTTGCGAAGCAGTTACTCTCGGCACATGGAATAAAGTTCGCGGCGTTCACACGGTCCGTCGGTAATATCGAGGATACATCCTCCAGGAACATCGACGACGCTCTCATCTCTCGGAAATACGCGACACGCGCATGCACCGCCGAATTGGATGAAAAGATGAAGAACGAGATATTGAACGCATCGAAGGACGGCGACAGCACGGGCGGTGTGGCCGAATGCGTGGTCACCGGATTACCGATAGGTTTCGGAGGGATATGGTTCGACTCCTTGGATGCTGTGCTGGCGAAGGCCGTCTTCGGCATACCGGCCGTCAAGGGAATAGAGTTCGGGGAAGGTTTCAAACTATCGAAGATGCGTGGATCCGAGAGTAACGACCAGTACACTATCGACGGCGGGATCAAAGCAATAAGCAACAACATGGGCGGCGTGGTCGGCGGTATGAGTGACGGGATGCCACTGGTGTTCCGTGCGGCGTTCAAACCTACTCCGTCCATATCCAAGGAGCAGAGGAGCGTCGACATCAGAACGATGAGTGACGTAACGATCTCCGTGAAAGGAAGACATGACCCGTGCATAGTGCCCAGAGCAGTATCCGTACTGGAGGCGGTAACGGCATTGGTGCTGGCCGATGTCTCTGCGGAGGAGAACATACCATGAGCGAAGAACTGGGATCCCTTAGGGAGAGGATAAGAGAGATCGACGCCCAGATCATGAAACTTATCGCGGAACGGAACGGAACGGCAGGGATGATAGGCGAATTGAAAAAAGAACTGAGCATCCCGTTAAGGAACCTGAGCGTCGAGAATGAGATCATAAAAAGATACAGGGATTCGACGAACGGCACACAACTTCCGGCGGATGCCGCCGAATCCGTGGCCAGGACGCTGATAACGGCCTCCGTTGAACTTCAATCCGTCATGCTGAGAAAAAGGTGCGCCAAGAACGTCACCGTCGTCGGCGGCGACGGTAAGATGGGGAAATGGATGGTCGATTATTTCAAGAGCAAAGGGGCCGATGTCAACGTGATCGACGTTTCTACGGGAAGTATCAACGACCTCACGAACTCGGACATCGTCGTCATCTCCGTTCCGATATCCTCGGCATCCGGGGTATTGGCGGATGCGGACCGCCTTTGCAGAAAGGACGCACTGATATTCGATATCTCGTCCGTAAAATCCCCTTTCACCGCAAAACTCAAGGAGATGGCCGAACACAGGAACGTCTGTTCGGTACATCCCATGTTCGGCCCGTCCGCCGTCTCGATGACCGGTCGGAACATACTGATATGCAACTGCGGATGCACGAAGGCAGCAGAGGATGCCGCGCTGCTGTTCGATGATGACGATGCCAACGTCGTAATGACGTCGGTGGAGAGACACGACGTACTGATGTCATACGTCCTTGCACTGGCGCACGCATCCAATATAGCATTCTTCACCGCGCTCAGGGGATCGGACATATCTTTTGACGAATTGAGAGCGGCGGGATCGGCCACATTCGAAAGGACACTGAACGCAAGCATACCTGTGGCGTCGGAGAACGCTGAACTCTACCATGAGATACAGCGCCTGAACGTGAACGCAGAGGATATGTGGAATACGTATGAGAAGGCGTTCGCGAGTGTGAGGGACGCGTCCCTCTCCGACGATCCGGAAAGATTCTCCGAACTCATGAAGGATGGAAGAAGATATCTGGAAGGTCTGTGAGAACATTTCTGGACACAGATGTGTGCCGTGACTGATGAAAGAGCTATGAGCCAGTATATAATTATCGGCCTGTGTGTTCCCACTGTGGAAACGGCATTGGATCATTTGTACAGGTGCGCGCCCACGGAACTGTCGCTGACCAGCGAACGGTATTTTCTAAGGACACCTGTCAGTTCCTTTTCAGGTATCTTCAGATCCTTCAGGCGCCTCTCCATCTCGTCCGCAGATATCCTAACATTCAGTATCCTTGACGGGATGTCTATCTCTATCACATCACCGTCGCGCACCGCAGCTATCGGTCCGTTGTCGTATGCTTCCGGTGACACGTGACCTATGCTCCCTCCTCTCGTAGCGCCGGAGAACCTGCCGTCCGTTATCAGCGCCACTGATTCGCTTAATCCCATACCTGCGATCATGCTCGTGGGGAAGAGCATTTCCGGCATGCCCGGTGCTCCCTTGGGACCTTCGTATCTTATGACGACAACATCACCCGCGACTACCTTCTTTGACATGATCGCGTCGAGCGCATCCCTCTCCGAATCGTACACCTTCGCCGGTCCGGAGAATCTGAGCATCTTTTCCGATATCGCCGACTGCTTCACGACCGCACCGTTCGGTGCCAGGTTGCCTTTGAGTATCGCTATGCCGCCTTCCTTATGGAACGGATCGTCCCATGGTCTTAGGACCTTGAGATCCTTTACCTCGGATGCGGCGGCGATGTCCTTTATCCTCATTCCGGAGACCGTGTCCTCGTTCTCTAACGCGTTCATCAATATGCGCAGCACAGCAGGTATCCCGCCCGCGTTCTCCAGGTCGCGCATGCTGTACGGTCCTCCGGGCCTCATGCTCGTTATGTGCGGTATCTCTCTCGATATCCTGTCGAATTCCTCTATCTTCAGTGAAATACCGAACTCTTTCGCTATCGCCGGCAGATGTAACACCGTGTTAGTGGAACCACCTATCGCCATGTCCACGCGCACGGCGTTACGGAACGAGCCTTCTTTTACTATATCTCTGGGTTTGATGTTCCTGTTCACGAGTTCGACTATCTTTCTTCCGGACTCTTTCGCTATTCTTATCTTACTGTCATCGATGGCCATCGATGCCGCGCATCCTATCAAGCTGAGCCCCAACGTCTCCGTCAGGCAGGCCATCGTGTTCGCTGTGAACAGTCCGGAACAGCTTCCCTCTCCGGGGCATGCAGCGCATTCCGCCCTTTTCACGTGATCCTCGTCCGCCTTACCCGCTTTGAAGGCACCGATGGCCTCGAAGACCGTCTGAAGGTCCGCGTCCTTCCCTTCGACGCTGCCCGTTTCCATCGCACCGCCCGTTACCAGTATCGAAGGGACGTTCATCCTGCCCACGGCCATCAGCATACCGGGTGTGACCTTGTCGCAGTTCGTTATCCCGACCCAGCCGTCCAGTGCATGTGCTTCCACCATGATCTCACAGCAATCGGATATCGTCTCCCTTGAAACGAGTGAGAACTTCATTCCCTTATGGCCCATCGCGATCCCGTCGCATACCGCGGGAACGCCGAACGTGAACGGGACCCCGCCCGCTTCCTTTATCCCTTCTCTGACAGCATCGGCTATCCTGTTCAAATGTATGTGCCCCGGAACGATATCGTTCCAGGAGTTGGCGATGCCTATGAATGGTTTCTTCATGTCCTCATCGTTCAGACCGTCGGCGCGCAGAAGGCTCCTGGACGGGGCCTTCTCGATCCCTTTCTTCACAGCATCGCTTCTCATTGCGATACGCTAAAGCGCAACAGATATTTTACTCTGTTCACTTTCAGCGATGGTATGGGTTATGTCTCACGCTACCGCCGAAGGTAACGGCTGCACATCTATTATGCGGACCATCTGACTTAGGTCGTTGTTTTTATTTCGTCTTGCGAACATGAACTCGTTGTCAGCATAATATCCTTCCAGCGAGGGTCTGCAGTCGAGCCTTATAAGTCTGCAACCTACGATTAAGTTTGCAGATCTTATTAGATTTATCGCGGAATATAACGCAAATTTTCCCAATCCTTTCTCACTTCCGTCGCGTTTGCCCAGCTGACCGATGAGATAAGATTGTGCTGTGTTATTGTGGATGTTCATCTTTTTCTGCAGAGAGTTACTGCACTGGAGGCTGTTTCCATCCGTACTGTTCACGTCAATGGTGAAATATGCCACGAGTTCACGAACAGGTTCCGTTGTGAATATCAGATACGTGCGAGAGATGTGTTTCTTCTCCTGCACTATTGCTTTCTCTTTCAGGAAGAATTCAACGTCCTTGTCTCTCTTGCATGAGAAAGAAGATAATGTCTCAGAAACGAATTTTTCTGGCAACTTGTGAAGAATATTATTCAGAGACGATACTTCGTATATACTGCTCATACAACCAATCCCCTATTACCTTATTGCCTCGCTCCAATCTCTCCTCTATGCTTGGGATCATCGGGAGGTCGTCTGTCAGCTTCCTCAAAGGCTCTGAGCAATATCTGGGCCTGTTCCTCCGTCTCTATGTGGAGGGATTCGTAGAATGAACTTGTCGGCGTATCTGACACCTGCCAGTATGTGTCATCCGACGAAAGTATTTCAATACGGAAGTTTCACGCGTGTAACTGAAAATAAGCGATATTGGTTGACCGCACCGCCCGAAGGCGGTGCGGCCTGGATATCAAAATGGTAATATGTTTAAGCGCTACGCAGTACGATCTCGATGTTCACTCCGTCCGGCACCTGAATTCTCATCAGCTGCCTCAGGGCGCGCTCGTCCGCGTCCAGGTCTATGAGCCTCTTGTGGATCCGCATCTCCCAGCGGTCCCACGTCTCACTTCCCTCTCCATCGGGGCTCTTCCTGCAAGGGACCCTCAGCTTCTTCGTTGGAAGAGGCACCGGTCCGCGGATGTTGACGCCCGTCCGCTGGGATATGACCTTGATCTGTTCGCACACACCGTCGACCTTGCGCGGGTCCGTCCCGCTGAGTGATATTCTTGCTCGCTGCGACATAGTCTGACCTTTCTTAATAAATGAAGGAAGAAGAGGTTTTACCTCTTTTCGACCTCGGTGCACATTCCTGCCGCGACGGTCTGTCCCATGTCTCTGATGGCGAACCTTCCGAGCTGCGGGAATTCCTTCGAGGTCTCGACGACCATCGGCTTGCTCGGCTCTACCTTGACGACAGCGATGTCACCGGTCTTCAGGAACTGCGGGTTGTTCTCCTTCGCCTGTCCTGTCTTCGGGTCGATCGTCTTGACGAGCTCTACGAACCTGCACGCGACCTGTGCCGTGTGGCAGTGGAACACGGGCGTGTAACCGACCGTTATCACCGACGGGTGGTTCAGAACGACTATCTGTGCGGTGAACGTCTTCGCAACGGTCGGCGGGTTGTCCACCGGGCCGGCGACGTCGCCTCTCTTGATGTCGTTCTTCGCTACGCCGCGCACGTTGAATCCGACGTTGTCGCCGGGGAGCGCCTGCGGGAGTATCTCGTGGTGCATCTCGATGGATTTCACCTCACCGACGACGTTCGACGGCTGGAACGATACTTTCGCGTTCGGTTTCAGGACACCGGTCTCCACACGTCCTACCGGGACGGTGCCTATGCCTGTGATCGTGTATACATCCTGAACGGGTACCCTGAGCGGTTTGTCAGTGGGCTTCGCCGGGATCGTGAGCATGTCGAGCGCCTGAACGAGCGTCTTGCCCTTGTACCAGGGCATGTTCGCCGACGGCGTCTTGAAGTTGTCTCCCTCGTACGCCGATATCGGGACGAACGGGACGTTCTCTGCCTTTATTCCGACCATGGCCATGATCTTGGTCATCGCCGCGACCACTTCTTTGTACTTTGCCTCATCGTACTTTATTGCGTCCATCTTGTTGATGGCCACTATGATCTGTTTGACGCCGAGCGTCGTTGCAAGGAACACGTGCTCCTTGGTCTGCGCCTGCGGTCCCTCTATCGCGGAGCATGTGATGATCGCCGCGTCAGCCTGGCTGGTACCGGTGATCATGTTCTTGACGAAGTCGCGGTGTCCCGGAGCGTCTATCACTGTGAAGTAATATTTGTCCGTGAAGAACTTCTTGTGAGCGACGTCTATGGTCACTCCTCTCTCCCTCTCTTCCTTCAGGCCGTCCATGACCCATGCGAAATAGAAGGATCCCTTTCCTTTTTCCTCTGCCTCTTTCTTGTACTTTGCAATGATGTGGGGCTCTATCGCGCCGGTCTCGAGAAGGAGTCTTCCTACCGTCGTGGATTTACCGTGGTCGACGTGCCCGATCACTACCAAGTTCATGTGTTCTTTCTCTGCCATTTTGATTCCTCCTGTTAATGTTTACGTGAGTTGGTTTTTTTCTCCATATTATACTCTGTATTTAAGTTTACCCTCATGACGAGTAGTATCCTGCGTCGTACGGCTCAGGATTCAATCCTTTGCGCGTCCTTATCTCTTTTACTACCTGTCCCTGAAGCTCATTGGGTATCTGTTCGAATCCTGCGTTCTCAGTGGACCACAGGGCACGGCCCTGCGTCGCGCCGCGTATCGCGGATGCGAAACCGAACATCTCGGATACCGGGCATTTGGCCGATACGGTCGCGTTGATGTCCTCCTGGCCCATGTCCAGTATTATGCCGCGGCGAGACTGTACCTCACGCACCGCATCTCCCATGTAATCCTGCGGGACGCTGATGAACACCTTCTGTACGGGCTCCATCAGCGACCTGCCGGCGAGGCACATCGCACCGTAGATACCTTGCCTGACGGCAGGGATCACCTGTGCGGGACCTCTGTGTATCGTGTCCTCGTGGAGCTTCGCATCCACCAGTTTTATCTTCACGCCGGCCACCTTCTCGTTCGCGAGCGGTCCCTGGACCATCGCCTCATCGAACGACTGCTTCACAAGCTCCATCGTCTCGTGCAGGTATTGGATACCTTTCGTCATGTCCAGGAGGAGGTTGCTGTTCTTGAAGGCCACTATGCCCTTCGCATCCTCCTTGTCCATGCCGTTGTCCGACAGTATCTTCGCCATCGCCTTCGGGTCCTTCACCTTGGCGTCGGTCGATATGTCGCCCCTCTTTATCGCGTCGATGATGCTCTGCTCGAGTATCTCCACCTCGAAGTAGAACTTGTTGTGCTTGTTCGGCGATTTACCCTCGAACGGACCGGCCTTCTTCCTGATGCCTTCCTGGTACACCACTATCGGAGCGGACGATATTATCTCGACCTTGTGGTCATTGAGTATCCTGTATTCCGTTATCTCCAGGTGCAGCTCGCCCATGCCCGACAGCAGGTGCTCGCCCGTGTCGTTGTTTATCTCTATGTTCAGGGACGGGTCCGCCTTTGCCACCGACCTCAGGACCTCCACGAGTTTCGGAAGGTCCTTCATGTGCTTCGCCTCTATCGCCTTGGTGACGACAGGTTCCGAATAATGGGTCATCTTCTCGAACGGTTCCATCTCCTTTATCGTTGATACGGTGGAACCGGCCACGGCGTCCCTGAGTCCGGATACGGCGACTATGTTACCGGCGCAGCATTCCTCTACGGCGATCCTGTCCGCACCGACCGAGAACGCGACGGTCTGCACCCTCTGCGCGTTCGGCATACCGGCCACGTACAGAGTCTGACCTCTGGTGACGGTCCCGGAGAACAGTCTCCCTATTGCTATCTCGCCCGCGTGCGGGTCCACTATTATCTTGTTTATCATCAACGCCACGTCGCCCGCTCTGTCACAGGACAGCATCTGCTTCCCGATCGCGGACTCGCGGTCCCCTTTCCATATGACCGGGATACGCCTCTTCTGCGCCTCCACCGGGTTGGGGGTGTGCTTTATCGCCATGTCAAGTATCACTTCATGCAGAGGCGACTTCTTGGCGAGCTCTTTCTCATTGCCGTCCTTAAGGTAGTTGAACACGTCCTTGAACGTTATCCCGCTCTTCTTCATGTACGGCGCGGATATCGCCCAGTTGCGGTATGCGGAACCGAATGCCACGGTACCGTCCTCTATCTTCACCTGCCACTCTTTATTGAGCGGTGCCGGAAGGATGTCGAATATCCTCTTGTTGACCTCGGCGACGATCTTCGAGAACTTCTCTATCATCGCCTCCTGTGTTATCTGCAATTCGTTGATCATCCTGTCAACTTTGTTGACGAAGAGCATCGGTCTCACGCGCTCCTTGAGCGCCTGCCTGATGACGGTCTCCGTCTGCGGCATCATTCCCTCGACCGCACACGTCAGGATGAACACTCCGTCGAGTGCCCTCATCGCTCTGGTAACGTCACCGCCGAAGTCCACGTGACCCGGTGTGTCTATGAGATTGATAAGATACTCCTTACCGTCGACGGTGTGCACCATCGATGCGTTGGCTGCGTTTATCGTGATACCACGGGCGGCCTCCTGCTCGTCGAAGTCCATGAACCTCTGTTTTCCGGCGAGTTCCTCGGACATCATTCCCGCACCTGCGATCAGGTTGTCGGAGAACGTTGTCTTACCGTGGTCTATGTGCGCCGCCGTACCGATGTTCCT
>WQZJ01000010.1 GCA_009780795.1 Methanomassiliicoccaceae archaeon | reverse complement strand
GCGGACTGAATTTGATAACGGACGGGAAGACGGCACCGCTGGAGGATCGTGGATATGAGCATTTCACCAAGGATTGAGGCCCGTTTCTACGAAAGGGACGGCGATGCGTACATATGTGGGCTCTGTCCGCAAGGCTGCCGGATAGGTGTCGGACAATACGGGAAGTGCGGCGCGAGACGCGGTGACGAGGATATGCTGGCCGCATACTCCTACGGAAAGGTGTCATCACTCTGCGTCGATCCGATAGAGAAGAAACCACTCTATCACTTCCGCCCCGGGGGCAGGGTGTTCTCGGTGGGCGGGATCGGCTGCAACATGTCATGCAAGCACTGCCAGAATTGGTCCATATCCCAAAGCGCGTCCGGGAAGAAGAGGACGACGTACGAATCACCGGAGGAGCTTGTGGAGATGTTCCGGAAGGAGAAGGTGGACACGATAGCGTTCACGTACAACGAACCGGCGATATGGTTCGAGTACATGATCGATGTCATGGAGTGCGCCCCGGATGCCACATACGTGATGATAACGAACGGATACATCAGCGAGGCCCCGTTGCGTGAGCTGTGCAGATACGTATCTGCGATGAACATAGATATCAAGGGATTCACGGACGGATTTTACACGAACGTCTGCGGAGGGCGCCTCGAGAATGTCCTGAACACCGTCAGGACCACTTTCTCGCTGGGCGTGCACATTGAGCTTACGTACCTCCTCATACCGGGATACAATGATTCCGATGAGGAGATACGTAATTTCGCGAACTGGGTGGCCGGCGGCCTTTCGGTCGATGTTCCGGTGCACTTCACGAGGTTCCACCCGGACAACACGATGAACAACGTACCGTGGACGTCCCCCGACTCCATGCTGAAGGCGCTGGACACTGCGGCGGACATCGGGCTGAACAATGTGTACGTCGGTAACATCATATCAGAGGAAGGGAGCGATACCTATTGCCCTGAGTGCGGGGCGGTCGTGATACGCCGCACCGGATATCATGTGGACGTGGTCGCCCTCGAAGGGCTCAGATGCAAAGGGTGCGGTCACAAGTTGTACATGTTCCGCTAGATCAGGAACAGAACGTTACCCAGTACGATCGTCAATGCGAACGCTGCCGTTATCGGGACGATGAACGGTATCTTCGGGGTCACCCATACCTTACCGTCCTCCGCGGGCCCCCCTTTCATGGGCCACACATGCATCCTATCGACCGACTGTGCGTCGACGCGGTATCCGATCAGCATGTTCGGAAGTTTTTTGTCCCCGCGCCTTGCGTTCATCACCGCCAGCGGTATCGCTGTCATCATGGACAGGATCGACGCGTACAGCAGCACCGCGAGCGGGAACGACACCACTGATGACAATACATGTTCTGGAGCGCCTATGAGCGGAAGTCCGAACAGGACCGGGTACATTGGGAACGCGATCGCCAGCGATACCAGGCACTTCACGTCCGCCCCTCCCTTTATCACGCCGGAGAAGAAAAGCACCACGAACAGCAGGTAGCATATCGGGATCGCCAACGTCCCCAGGACGAACTCATCACTGAGTCCTGTGGCCATCGGTACCGCGAACATCACCGCCAGCAGTCCGTAGAACGCCATGTCGGTGTTCAAGGAGCGCTCCTTGTCGTACAAAATGTCGACGACTATCATCGCCGACCCTATGAGTATCATGATCCTCTGTATCGTCACCGCACCGTCGAAGAGCGCGGCCGCGAGCATGAACAGTCCGATCGCGCATATGATCATCCAGTGCATGTCCGGGACCTCCCTCGATCTCAGGTCATGGAGCGACGCGGACACCAGCACCACCATTACCGCGATCAGCATCGCCGGCAATATCAACTCGTTCACATCCGCCCGTACCGCGTTACGGTTATTTCAATTAGGACGCTTGCGGCTGTGTGATTATCCAGCCGGGAAAATATATCTATGCAGAACGCCTTTTCGGGTCCGAATGCGGAACATGAAGGCGGCATTGATGTTCGTGGCGGTCCTCGTATCGCTGCTAGCTATGGCGCCGATGCTCTCGGACAGCGCAGAGGCCGCGGGCGTGACGGCGAACGCCTCGGACGTGCAGTTCTCGCTCTCCGCCACGTCCGTCACCGCGACCGATCTGTATGCGGGCAGGAGCATAGACGTTTACGTGATCGTTTCGAACAACCACCCGACCGACGCGCGCATAGCGGAGTTCATGGGAGCGGGCGACGGCTTCAAGGACAAAGGACATATCGAGATGCCGAGGGTCGGGGATGACGGGCCGATACTTCTTGAGAGCGGAGAGACGCACACGCTCCACCTGAAGATCGTCGCCGACAGATATCTTGGCTCGATGCGCAACGTCGATATATTGCTGATGTTCGCGGCCTACGACCCGGCGGCAGGTTACGACCCGGACGACCCCGGAGAGAGATGTACCCTGACGAAAACTGTGAACATATTCTCCGGGCGGGCGTCCGAGAACCAGTTCAACAAGGTCATGGGATTATTCCATAACCCGCTGCCGGGCCCGTTCGACACGGCGATTTACGCCGCAGCGATGACACTGCTGGTATGGATGATCATATCTGTGTTCGTTACATACGTTCTGCTGCCGAGGATCGTCATGCCCTTCCTGATAAGGGACAGCAGGGAGGAGCGTAAGGCCACCGAGGGTAAGATACAAAAACCGATGTTCTTCATGTTCCTGCTGTACGGCGCGACCGCGTGCGTGGCCGTGATGGGAGCGGGTGAATACGTTGTCAGCACCGTCGAAACGGCCGCGTGGATAATATACATAATCTTCGGCGCGTGGATATTCCTGCGGATATTGATAGCTCTGTTGGAGATGTGGGACCGGCGTGTGGCCGCGGACGAGGACGAACCCGACGATTCGCTGACGCCGCTGTTCCTCATGCTCGGAAAGATAGTGATCGCGATGGTCGCCACCGGGGCCATCCTGGCGGTGCTCGGTAGCGATATGATGATAATCGCCACCGGGGCCGGTATCATCGGTCTTGCGATATCGTTCGGTGCGCAGAGCACGCTGGCACAGTTCTTCAGCGGTTTCACACTGCTGATCAACCGCCCGTTCAGACCGGGCGACATGGTCAGGCTGGACAGCAGCCCGGACACGCTGAAAGTGCTGAACGTTGGGTTCATGATGACCACCTTCCGTAACTGGGCCAACTCTGAGATATTCACGATGCCCAATCAAAAGGTCGTGTCGTCCACGATAGTGAACATAACCGCCGAGTCGCTCACATATCGTATAATCGTACTGGTGAACGTTCCTTACACGTCGAACGTAATGCTTGCGAAGAAACTTGCCCTCGAAGCCATGATAGAACACCCCAGGATACTTCAGGACGGTTCCGAGGAGATACCGAAGGCGAGATTCGAGAACTTTTCCGAATCAGCGCTCACCATACGCGTGAGCGGTTTCGTGGATGATTTCGACGACCACCGGTCGATCGCCGGCGAGATAAGGGAAGGAATATACACGAAGTTCCTTGACAATGGTATAACGATAGCGATACCGAAGATGGATGTCTACATCAAGAACCCGTCCGGCGAGGAGTCGAAGATGGACCTCTGATCCTCGTTTCGGCAAAATATTCCTATATTACCTGTTACGGCCATAAAGTTGCGTAAGAGAATAATTTTCTGTTTTCGTTGTTCGGCTGTTGTTTTCGGAGGCATTAAATATAATTGTTTCGTTTATCGGACTCGTAGCTACGAAATCTAACAAGAGGGTTTACTATGGACGAATTGGACGAACATATCATCGAGGTGCTCAAGAGGGATTCACGGCGTCCTTTTGTCGAGATAGCGGAGCACCTTCAGGTGTCCGAAGGGACGATAAGGAGTCGCGTCCGCAGAATGGCGGACGACGGCATAATCAAGGGATTCACCATTAAGACCAGTTCAAGGAACGTCAAGGCGATGGTGGAGATCAGGATAGACGTGAACACCAACTCCGAGGAGATAGCCAGAACGCTGGCGTCCCAGGAAGGTGTGACGGAAGTGTACGAGGTGACCGGGGACCAGGACATCATAGCGATCGTTGATGTTGAGACGTCACAGCAGCTGAACGACATCATCGAGAACGTCAGACGCCACGATAACATCCTCAGCACGCGCACGCGACTCATCCTCAAGGAACATTTCGGAGTTGGTTGAGTGTTCAGAGGCACCATCACTGCCATCATCACTCCGTTCAACAGGGACGGTTCGGTGGACGAGGAATCGCTCAGGCGGCTGGTGGCGTCACAGGAGGAGAAAGGCGTGGACGCCATCGTACCGTGCGGCTCCACCGGTGAGTCAGCGACGTTATCGTTCGCTGAACACACACGTGTGGTAGAGATAGCCGTGGACGAGGCCAAGCGCGTGAAGGTCATCGCCGGCGCCGGCAGCAATTCGACATCGGAGGCGATAGCCCTCAGCAGGAGTGTCGAGGACGCGGGGGCGGACGGGGTCCTTTCCATATCGCCGTATTACATAAAGCCTACCCAGGAGGGTATATTCAGACATTATGAGGCCGTGTCCGGGTCGATGGGCATCCCTCTTATCTTGTACAACGTCCCGGGAAGGACGGCCAGCAACATATCGTCGGATACGACGCTCAGGCTGTCGGAACTTCCCGGCATCACCGGCATAAAGGAGGCGAGCGGTGATCTCGAACAGGTCCGCAGGATACTCAACGGCAGACCGAAGGGATTCTCCGTTCTCTCTGGCGATGACTTCCTTACGTACAAGATGATGTGTATGGGATGCGACGGCACCATATCGGTGGCATCGAACTGCGTCCCCGATAAGATGGTGCGGATGGTCGGCCTCTGTCTCTCCGGACGGACGGACGAGGCGTTGGCCGTGCATACGGAACTCTCACCGCTGTTCGACGCACTGTTCATCGAGACGAACCCGATACCTGTGAAGTACATCATGTCAAGGATGGGATACGGGTCCGGGGCACTCAGACTACCACTCACGGAACTGACGGAAAGGAATCGCGCCGCGGTCGACGGCGTTCTTAAGGGCATTGGATTGTGATATTATGATCAACATAGCATTGGGCGGCGCCACGGGTAAGATGGGGCGCACTGTCTGCGACATGATACAGAGCGAGAAGGACATGAGGTTGGTGGGCGCAATGATCGACCCGAGGGAGGAGAGCTTCGGCAAGGAGATCTATCCGGGCGTCATCGCCAGAGGGCCGGAGGACCTTGAGCTCGTGCTGAAGGATGCGGACGTCTATGTGGATATAACTGCACCGTCCGCCGCGGCGGCGATCATCGGCAGGATACCATCCCTGGGTGTGAACATGGTCATCGGTACGACGGGCATACCGAACGATATTATCATGAATATGAACAACGAGATAGCCAGATGCGGTACGTCCGCCGTACATTCGGCAAATTTCTCGATCGGTGTGAACATCTTCTGGAAGATGTGCGAGAGCCTTGCGGCAGCGCTCAATGGATACGATATAGAAGTGATAGAGGCGCATCACAGCCATAAGAAGGACGCCCCGTCCGGCACAGCTTTGGAGGCGGCGAAGAGGATGATGAGAATAACAGGGATAACTGAGCTCAGACACGGACGCGAGGGTATAACCGGCGAGCGCGGAAGAGAGATAGGGATGCATTCGCTGCGCTGCGGCGATGTGGTCGGCGACCACACCGTGATGTTCGCCGGTAACAGCGAGATCATAGAACTGAAACACAGAGCTGGCTCCAGGGAATCACTGGCGAAGGGATTCATCCAGGCAATAAGATGGGTGCATGGGAAGAAGGACGGCAAGGTCCATAACATGGAGGAGGTGCTCGGCCTATGATCACAGTGATGAAGTTCGGAGGCACGAGCGTCGGGTCCGCCGAAGCTCTCACGCGGTCCGCGAAGATAATCGCGGACGGCGAGGGCGGGAAGGCGGTCGTGATCTCGGCCATGTCAGGCGTGACGAACCAGCTGCTCTGGTTCCTGGACACCGAAGGTGCATGCGCCAACGATGTTATTGCGGGACTGATGAAGAAGCACACGGACGCCGCCAAGGAGGTGCTCAACGGGAAGCAACTGAAGAATTTCATGACCGACTTCGAGAAGAGGATCGAATCGCTCAGACATCTCATTGACGACAAGAACGCAAGGAACGATCCGTTCTTCAGAGATAATATCTCATCGCAGGGGGAGCGCCTCTCGTCGGTGCTGATGGCGCACGTCCTCATGTCGATGAATGTGGAGTCGGTGGCGATGACCGCCGAGGAGGCGGGAATATCTGCGGTCGGGGCCCCGGGACTCGGGTCCGCCAATCTCAGCAAGACATCCGACGGGCTGATGATGAGCGTCAAGCCCCTGATCATGAGGGGCGTCGTTCCGGTGATAACCGGATTCTACGGATGCAACGAGGAAGGAAAGCCCTTGACGTTCGGGCGCGGAGGTTCCGATTATTCGGCCGCGGTCGTTGCGAACGGTCTCGATGCCGATTGTCTCGAGATATGGACGGACGTCGACGGCTTCATGTCCGCCGACCCCCGGGTCGTGCCGGAGGCGATAAAGATAGACGAGATGAACTTCGGCGAGGCCGCTGAGCTCGCATACCTGGGCGCGAAGGTCCTGCATCCCAGGACCATAGAGCCGGTGAGGATGAAGCACATACCGGTGAAGGTCAGGAACTCCTTCAAACCTCAGTCCCAGGGGACACTGATACACCATCTGAAGAAAAAGAAGAACGAGCTCCTGCGGAGCGTCGCCATGAAGGCGGACCTTTCGATAATAACAGTGAGTTCGTCCGAGATCGCCTACAGGCCGAGGATGGTCGCCAGGATCATAGAGAAGATCTCGGATGCCGGCGTCATCTTGTAAGAGATATCCACGTCGCTGTCGACTGTTGCGCTGCTCGTGAACAACCTTGACGTCAAGGAGACGCTGAGGCACCTGAACCTGCTCGGTCCGGAGGATGTGGAGAGAATAGACGTAAAGAGCAACATGGCACTGATATGCGCCGTCGGCGACGATCTGCTGGCCAGATGCGGCGTGTCGGCGGACATATTCGGTGCTGTCCGCGATGCGGGCGCGAACGTGGAACTGATATCCGAGGGAGCGTCGGACGTGTCGCTGAACTTCGTCGTACCGTCCGGGATGGCGCTGAATGTCGTGCAGACGCTGCACAGGAAGTTCGTGGAGGAGTAATATGAGGGATTTCGAGAACGACAGGGGCAGCATGCTGTTCGGCGGGCTGCGGGCCGAGGACATAGCGGAGCGCTTCGGTACCCCCGTCTACGTGACGGACGAGGATATCCTGAGAGGCAACTACAGAAGGATATACAACGCGTTCGCGAAGCACATGGACACACGCGTCTACTACGCATGCAAGGCCAACACGTCGATGGCGCTGTTGAGGATACTTGAACAAGAGGGAAGCTACGTGGACACCGTCTCGATCGGCGAGATCGCGACGTGCATGAAGGTCGGGTTCCCGGTATCGAGGATCATGTACACCGGCACCAGCGTGAGCACCTCCGAACTGAGGGATGTGCTCAACACCGGGGTGATGGTGAACATCGACTCCCCGTCCGAGATGGAGCGGCTTGCTGAAATAGACGGGAACGCCAAAATATCCGTCCGCATAACACCGGGTATCGGCGCGGGACACTGCGACAAGGTGGTCACCGGATCGAAGGGTTCGAAGTTCGGCATCCCTCTGGATTCCGCCGTCGACATATACGGAAGGGCGCTGGAGCTCGGTCTCAGACCGATCGGTATACATGTGCACATAGGCTCCGGAGGGTCGGACCCTATGAACGCGCTGTCGAATGCGGTAAGCGTTCTAACGGATCTAACGAATGATATCAAGGATGTCCACGGCCTTGACCTGGAATTTATAAACATGGGCGGAGGCTTCGAAGTACCGTACAAACCCAACGAACCTGAAATGGATATAGAGGAGCTCGCTTCCGTCGTGACCGACATGATACTTAACGACACGTCCGTGAGGACGATCGCGCTGGAGCCGGGCCGCTACGTGGTCTGCGACAGCACGATACTGCTGACCAGATGTGTGGATGTGAAGCGCGCCGGAGGGAAGAACTACATAGGAGTGGACGCCGGGTTCAACACGCTCATAAGGCCGACGTTCTACGATTCATATCACCATGTGGCGATAGCTAACAAGTTCAACAAGGCATGCGAGGGAAAGTACGACGTTGTCGGTCCTATCTGCGAGTCCGGTGACTATCTGGCGAGGGACAGGGCGCTCCCTACTCCTGAGGAAGGGGATGTTGTGGCAGTCTACAACTGCGGCGCATACGCGTTCTCGATGAGCAGTACATACAACTCAAGGCCCAGGTGCAGAGAGGTGCTCATGCACGACGGAAAGGCGGAGCTCATACGGGAGGCCGAGACGCTGGAGGATCTCTGGAGATATCAGATGATACCTGAGCGTCTCGTCGAATGAGGGAAATACTTAGACATCGATACGGGGACACATGGATCTCAAGAGAACTCCGTTCTTTGACAAACACGTGAGCTCAGGCGCGAAGATGGTACCGTTCGCCGGATGGGAGATGCCCATCCAGTATTCTGGTATCATGGAGGAACATAACGCAGTGAGGACCTCCGCCGGACTTTTCGACGTGTCCCATATGGGCGATCTTGTCATACGCGGGCCCGGAGCGAGGGGTTTCCTGAAAAAGGCGCTGACCAACAACCTCGACCTGGCGGTCCCGGGTAAGGGGATATATTCCCATATCCTGAGGGACGACGGGACCGTGATCGACGACACGATAGTCTACAACCTCGGCGCGGACGGTTTCCTGTTGGTTCCGAACGCATCCACCAAGGATGTCGTTCTATCATGGCTGCAAGGCCTCGCGGAACGAGAGCGTACGGATGCGGAGATAATCGACGTATCGTCGAGGGTCGCGTGTCTTGCGATACAAGGGCCGAAGGCAGTGGAGATAGCGCAGCGAATAACGAACGATGACGTGACCGGGATAAAGAGATTCAATTTCACGGCGGCGTCCGTGGGCGGCGTGGAGTGCGGTTTCCTCCCGGACATAATGACAACGGACAAGAAAGGGACCGTCTGCGTGTTCGCGCGCACCGGATACACCGGAGAGGACGGGTTCGAGATACTGGTCGACCGGAATGGCGCCGGGACCCTTTGGGACGCTCTGGTGAGCGCGGGCGGTGACGATCTGACGCTGACCGGACTCGGGTGCAGGGACACCCTGAGGCTGGAAAAGGGGATGTTACTCTCAGGGACCGATTTCGACGGCACTCAGACATCCGCGCAGACGGGACCGGCATGGGTGGTCAAAACGGATCATGACTTCATCGGAAAGAAAGTGATAGAATCGCAGAGGGAACACGGCGGTTATGATGTCCTGGTCGCCCTGAGAACGGACGGCAAGAACATACCCAGGCATGGGTATCCGATACTGATGGACGGCGAAAGGATAGGGACTGTGACATCGGGCACGATGTCCCCTATGCTGAGGATCGGTATCGCGTTGGGCTACGTCCCGCAGACGCTGTCGGCACCGGGCACCGAACTGGAGATGGAGATACGCGGCCGTACGGTGGGAACGACAGTGGTCAAACTTCCGTTCCTTTGAAGGAAACCATTATTAACCAATTCTATCATGGGCTGTTCAGGCTCATGTAGTGTAGCGGCCAATCATTCCACCCTTTCGAGGTGGACACCCGGGTTCGAATCCCGGCATGAGCACCATCATCATAATTATTCCAGCAGTTAGACCGATCGCAGCGGTAGCGTCACACTGTCAGCTTTCGCCTGAATCTCTCGCTCTCCTTGATCACAGCGTCGATGTTGTCCTCGTTCACAGCGACCACCTCCGGGAGTTTCGACGGGAACGCTTTGAGCATCGCGTTCATCAGATGTCTGTCGGAATTGTCACGCTTAGACAGTTTTTCACGGTCCCATGACTCTATCAGCGACAGAACCCTTTCCAAACCTCCTGCATAGAACTCCGATATCAGTACCGCTGCCGCGAGCGGATTCGGCGACATAACGGCGACGTTGGACCCTTTGACAGCGTATTCGTCGCCGTTGAACGATATCGCCAGTCCTTCGTTGTCCCGCACTATGTCCATCGCCGGATAGTCCGTTCCGTTACATCCGACGTATGCGGTGCAGTCCATATCCACGTTGGTGCCTCTTCCGAGCTCCATGAGCATCACCGCCTTCTCGTTCCCGCCCAACGGCGTCATCTCGTCTATCTGATAGAAGAAATCCGTCACACCTATCTTCTCAATTATCCCGTCGATCGTCTCGAGTATCATCTGATCCTTATGACCGAGGAACTGTGCATCATCGTTGGACGATATCTTCGGGACGTCCATCTTCGCGATCTCCGTCGCGAACTCCCTGAACCTCTTGCCGTCCTGTTTACTTATGTCCAATTCATCAAAGGACACCTCGGTGCACCGAATGCTGTCCGCCGGAAGTCCGACGGCTTCGCACAGTGCCATGGAATGATGTTCGTACGCCTCCGATACCGGCTGCACGGTCATCATCCCGCTCAGATACCGTATGACATCGGAATTCGGCATGAGCTTCATATCCCCGACGAAGTGATCGTACACCGAACTGTCGGTAACGCCGGCCGCCTTCAGCATCGGCACCAGTGTCCTGAACGCATCCCCTGACTTCCTGTCGTCACGGCCGAGGCCGAACGACATTATGTTGTCGAAGGCCATCAGACTGTCGTATATCCTCGCGCCCCCTCGTATGAAGCGGTCGCACATCCTCTTCATGGCGTTGGCAGAAGAGAGGAACCCCTGCACCGTGCAAAGCATCTGCCGGTCCTCGCTGAACCCCAGTTCGTCCATGTGATTGTATTCCATCCTCATTCACCATCTATCGAGTCATTGACGTCGTGGGAAAGATCGAACGGACCGTTGAGCGGCCTGTTGTTATGATACGCTTTCTGCTCTTTCATCTTAAGGTTGCCTTCCGCGAACTGCTTTATGGTCGAGACGATGAGAGGAAGCTCCCGCCGGGCGCCGTCCTTCCTCATCATGGCGAACAGCGGCTCCTTCTCGCCCTCCTCGGCCCTGATCTGTTCCATCGTCCTCGTTCTCAGCTTCTCTCTCATGCCGTTCCACAGTTCATCGTATGCGGGGCCGCGTATCGGGAACCCGCAGTATGTGAGCGCGGAACCTCTGTCCCACTCCTTCGTGCACAGGTGTATCATTATCCCGTGCTCATCCGCATCCTCCTCGATCAGCTTCCAAATAACTTCCTGCCATGTCCCCTTCGGACCGCTCGGAAGCGCCGGATGAAGGTTTATCAGATCGTACTCCTCGCACGTATCGTCATCCACCCAAAGCATATAACCGGCGAGTATCCCCAATTCGAACTCGTACCCGGAAAGGAGCGACCTCATCTCCTTTCCGTACTCGTTCCTCCATTCGGTCTGGTCCTTCTCCCATATGTCCGGGCGGAACGTCTTCCATGATGCCGTGACCAATGGTATCCCGTACCCGCGGACCATTGCGAAGAATTGTTCCCTTTGTTCCTTCCGGGTGTTCGGTTCCTCGTTGTTGTCCCAGTTACAAAAAACGAACTCTATGTTGACATCGAGCACACCCTCTTTCTTTTTTTCCATGACCGTCCTCAGGAGGTCCCTTGAACCGGGGCCTCTTCCGGAGGAGAACCAACCCAATCTGAGCATACCCGCCGCTATGCCATCGGAGTATTTCTATACATCGAAAAGTACCGTTACTGACGGTTCCGTCTCATCCACGTGCATCATGTGGTACGTGATCGCCTTTATCTCCGTCCTCGGATCGTGCCTTCCCGTGTCCAATGTCTCACCGTATGCCTCGCATATAACTTTCCGATCGTCGAACGTCACGGTGAACGAGGACAGCACCGCAGACTCGGCGTCCATGATATAGAGTAGTTCTGACAGGAACGCATAGAGCCTTCCCTCGATATCGTCCGATTCTACCTCGAAGGAGAATCTCTTTGTCCTTCCCACCGTATAGATGTTCACCATCTGGTCGAAAAGGGCGAATGCTGCGCTCTCGAAGCATTCCTCCATCGTCCTTCCGGTGCATCTCACAAGTATGTCGGCTGTGTGCTCAAGCGTCTCGTACGGCATCATGCGGAGAACACGCATCACGTTAATTTATTTTCGCGTCCGAAACAACTTATATACCTGCAGGACGGTAATCGACGCTATGCGCTTAGCGATCATCGGTTGCGGGTCCATCGGCGGCGAGCTGGCGGAGGCCGCCGACGAGATGGCGGAAGTGAAGAGGATTTATCTCACGGATCAGAGAGGACTGGCCGCGGAGGCCCTCGCATCCAGATTGAAGAAGGCGGTGGCCATACGCTCCATCGAACCGGAACTGTATCACTGCGACCTTGTCATAGAGGCGGCCAGCCAGGCTGCCGCCGGCGACCTTATCCCTAAAGTTGTCGGAAGAGGCGTCGATATGATGATAATGTCCGTCAGTGCACTCGCTGATGACGATTACAGGAAGAATGTCTACGAGACCGCCCGGAACACCGGCGCGAGGATACTCGTCCCATCGGGGGCCGTGTGCGGCACCGACGGGTTGAGCTCCGCGTCCGTCGGACGGATAGACGAAGTGGAACTTACCACCACCAAGAACCCGGAGAGTTTATTGGACGTCCCCTACCTCAAGGATAATGGGATAGACATCAGCAAGATCGACAGACCGACCGTGATATACGAAGGTACCGCCAGAGAGGCGGTGAAACTGTTCCCGAAGAATGTGAACGTCGCGGCCACTGTGAGCATAATGGGCATCGGTTTCGACAGGACGAAGGTGAAGATAGTCCTTGACCCGGCGACACGGTCCAATTCGCACGAGCTCATCGTGAAAGGGGAGTTCGGCGAGATCGTATCGAGAACGAGCAACGTCCCGTACCTCAACAACCAGTCCACGAGTCATCTCGCAGCGTTATCGGCGATATCGGCATTGAAGAGAGTCATCAGGAACGATTGGGTAGGCATCTGATGAGAACTCAAAGGATAGCGGACCGGGCAAAGAAGGATGCGGTCATCATTGCAAACGGAGGCATGCCGTTCCTGGACCCTGTTTTCTGGTATGTCACAGAGCAGCGCTCAGGCTCGTTCGAGGGTTCCATGGCGATCATATTCAGGGACGGTTCGCTTGATGTCATAACCGGACGGCTGGAGGAGACCACTGCAAGGAGCGGAAATGGCAACGTTCACGTGTACGAGAGGCGCGAGGAGCGGAGGGAGATACTCGAAGGGCTTCTGAAGGGATGCAGGCGCATCGGGATATCCGGCGGGTCGGTAACGTACAATTTTTCCGAATACATCAAAAATATAACGAATGCGAAGCTGTTCGACGTCTCGAAGGAGATAGCGGATGTCACCGCGGTGAAGGATGACAAGGAGATAGCAGAGATAAGGGAGGCGTGCCGCATATCGTCAAGGACCGCACGCGCCATACCTGACATATTACAGGAGGGCATGACCGAAAAGGAGGCTGCCTGGCTCATCGATTCCCGTATGAGGGCGGACGGCGGGGACGGGAACGCGTTCGAGACGATCGCAGCGTTCGGCCCGAACGCAGCGGAGCCGCATCACCGTCCTTCCGGGCGCACGCTCGGCAGGGGAGATACGGCGCTGTTCGATTTCGGCTCAAGGTACGGGATGTACTGCTCCGACCTCACGAGGACGGTGTTCCTAGGAAGGCCGGATGACATTCTGATAAGAGCGTACGAAACCGTCAAAAGGGCACAGGAGGCCGGGATGGAGAAGATGCGTGCCGGCGGACGCGCCAAGAGTGCGGATCTCGCCGCCAGGAAGGTCATCGACGGAAGCGAGTTCAGAGGGAGGTTCATACACTCATTCGGTCACGGGCTGGGGATGAACGCCCATGAGGGCCCGTCGGTCTCGCATCTCTCGAAGGACGTGTTCAAAGAGGGGATGATCGTGACCGCCGAGCCCGGCATATACATCCCGGGCGTCGGAGGAATAAGGATAGAGGACACGATCCTCATAACGAACGACGGCGCGGAAAGGCTGACGGATTTCGATAAGGAAATGACGGTGATATGATGCACCACTCTCTTCAGAAGGCGGTGGACACGATGATACGGCTCGGTGCCGAGTTCTGCGATGCGAGATCGCAGACGGTCAAGAGCATCGGTATCCAGTCGGTGAACGGCGACATACGCCATCTCTCGGACAAGATCATGAGCGGCGTCTGCCTGCGCGCATGGATCGGCGGCAGATGGGGATATTACACATCCACGTCGTTCCGCGACGATGAGACGGAGAAGGCCGCCTCGATCGCCGTCATGAACGCGACCGGCGCCCCGAAGGGCAGCATGGAACTGAACGTCGCGGACATCAGGAAGAAAGCGAAACAGAATGTGAAGATCCATCCTAACAATGTCGACATGAGGGAGAAGGTCTCCGCCGTCCTCGATGCGGACTCGGCGCAGACCACTGACGGGGTACTGAACCGCATCGGAAGTTACAGCGACGAGGTAAACGATAACATATTGATAAACTCCGTCGGCTCCGAGATTGAGTGGGAGGAGGTCAGAACACGTTTCAGGGTCATGAGCGTCGCGTCCGACGGTGGACGGATGGAAAGATACTACGCCGGACCGGACGGGACGAAGGGTTTCGAATTGGTAAAGAGCCTAGACATAGAGGAACTTGGTAGGAGCACTGCCCGCGAAGCTGTGCTTACTCTCAAAGCTAAGCGCGCGCCCAACGGACCGTCGTGTGTGATAAGCGACCCCATGATATCAGGTCTGCTTGCCCATGAGGTGATGGGACACGCGTCCGAGGCGGACGAGGTCGTCAAAAGGAGATCGTTCCTCACGGACGCCGTCGGCAGACGGGTCGCGTCCGATGCCGTTTCGATGTACGACGACGGAACGGTGGACGGGGCGCACGGTACGATACTGTACGACGATGAGGGTACCCCTGCGTCGCGCACCGCGATAATAGAGAATGGAATTTACAAGGGATATATGCACACCCTCGAATCGGCATCCCTCATGAACGTCAGACCGACCGGTAACGGAAGGGCCGAGAACTTCGGAAAAAGGATATGGGCGAGGATGACCAATACCTTCTTCGGCCCGGGCGACCGTACACTGGACGATCTTATTGCTGACACTAAGTACGGAGTCCTGTGTGACAAGATGGTCAACGGTATGGAAGACCCCGTGGGAGGAGGGTTCGAGGCCAAGGTCCTCAGGGGATTCCTGATAGAGAACGGTAAGATAACCGACATGCTGCGGTCGTTCACGCTTACCGGCAGGGCGCTGGAGATACTGACCACAGTTGACGCTGCGACCAAAAAGGTCATCTTTGACGGAGGGATGTGCGGAAAGGGCATCGAGGATTGGGTGAACGTCTCGTCAGGAGGTCCGTACTGCAGGTCCAATATCATCATCGGAGGCGGATGATGAACGTGAACGAGGCCGCCGCCGAAGCGCTGAGGCATGCGAAGGCGGATCATGCGGAGTCATACGTCATAATGAGCGTCACCCGCTCTGCGTACATCGACGGGAGCAGGATAAGCAACATCGAGACGAAGACGGACGCCGGGATATCCGTGAGGGTCGCCTCCGGCAACAGGCTCGGAAGGGCGTGTGCCACGCTGAACGACACCTCGTCCGCCGGGAGATGTGCCGAAACAGCCGTCAAGGTGTCGTCGTTCTCACCGAAGAACGACGGTTTCAAGGGATATCCCATGCCTTCGCGTCCGGCCGTGAGCGTCAAGGACATATTTGACAAAAAGATAGACAACATCACGGACCGTGAGCTTAAGGACCTGCTGTCTGCCGTCATAGGCGCGTGCGGCTGCGAGATTCCGCGCGGGATACTGCGGCTGTCGTCCGTGAGATCGGCGATCGCCAACAGCAACGGGCTCCTTGCCGAGCACAGCGGAACGATGATGTACGGTCATTTCACATCCATGCACAGAGGGAGAAGGAACGGCGAGGGGACGGAATCGCTGTACGGAACGTCCTTATCGGCGGACCCGGAGCGGATAGGCGGCGAACTCGAAAGAAAAGCGAAAGAGTCCGCCTCCGCGGAACCGTTCGCCGGAAAGGAGGTGATGACCATGGTCCTGCCTCCCTGCGAGCTGGGCGACATGATCATCTCATCTGTCGGATCAGCTGTCAATGGCGAGAACATCTTTTACAAAAGAAGTCCTTGGACCGAGAAAATGAATGAAAAGGTTGCGTCAGATATACTGACGATCGTCGACGACCCGACCGTGCCCGGACCGCTCTGCTCCGAGTTCGACGACGAGGGCTCACCGGCGACGAAGAAGGTCCTTGTGGAGAACGGTATCTTCAGAAGGTCGATACATGACAGTTTCATCGGTCAGAGCACCGGTAACGGGATACGCCGCGATCCGACGGACGCGCAGAACGTCTACTCCGCGGCGGTCTCCGTGAAGCCGATGAACCTCATCGTATCGCCGGGAAGATATTCGCTTGACGATATCGTGTCACAAACGGACAACGGCATACTGGTTGAGAAGTTCGCGTGGCCGGAGGCGGATCCGCTGACCGGAAGGTTCGGGCTAGAGGTCAGATGCGGCCATCTGATAAGGAACGGGAGGATCACCGAAACGGTCAACAATGCGCTGCTCATGGGCAACATGTTCGATGCACTGGCTAATATCGAGTTAATAGGCAGGGACGCTGTGAACACAGGACATGCGACGGTGCCGGCAATGAGCTTCTCCGGCACCGAACTGGCGGGGAACTGACGTCAGAAGGAACGCTCGATCGTTATCCTGGTCCTGTCGCCGGAGTATTCCATGTCGGAGCATTCGCCGATCACACGACCGATCCTCTTCATAGGGAACGATACTACGGGCCTCTCGTCGGTGCTCAGCGGCGTCGGACCGAAAAATATGCAGATCGCACCTGCCGACGGCCACCGGACTATGTCACCCTTCTCGAATATCTTCGAATCACCGACGGACTCGGAGTCCAGGATCATCTCGAAATACATCTGTGAACCGAGCATGTTGATATCCGCGGAGAACGGCAGCGATAACCATATCTCGTTCGAAACATCGGAATCATCCAGCTCGGCCGTCCATTCGCCGCTCCGTGTCCTTATCTTTATACGGTTGCTCATTTCTTTCTCTCGAAGAGCGCCCTTATATCTTTACCGACCGTCTCCAGTTCGAGCGCCGCATCGTCCGCTTCCATTCTCTTCAGTTCCTTCAGGCCGTTCCTCCACTCCGCGCGCCATTCGTCCTTGAACCGTCCGGACTCTATGTCTGCGAGTATCGACCTCATGCCCTTCTTCGATTCCTCGGTTATGACACGGTCCCTTCTCGACAGACCTCCGAACTCGGCGGTGTTGGAGACCACATGCCACATCTTGGAGAAACCGCCGGCCTGTATCAGGTCCACTATGAGCTTCACCTCATGCAGAACCTCGAAGTATGCTATCTCCGGAGGATAGCCGCCTTCCCTGAGCGTCTCGTATCCGGCCTTGATCATCGCCGTGACACCACCGCATAGTACTGCTTGTTCACCGAACAGATCGGATTTGGTCTCGAAATCGAAGGATGTCTCGAAGACCCCGGCACGCGTCGACCCTATTCCCTTGGCCAATGCCAGTGCCGTGCTCTTCGCGTTCCCTGTAAAATCCCTGTGAATCGATATCAGCGCCGGAACGCCGAAGCCTTCCAGGAACGCGATCCTCTCCATGTCCCCCGGTGATTTGGGGGCCATCATTATCACGTCGATCCCCTCGGGAGGGTCTATCAGCTTGTACGTGATTGAAAAACCGTGAGCGAACTCCAGCGCGGAGCCCTTCTTCATGTTGGGCTCCACCATCTCTTTGTATATATCCGGCTGGACCTCGTCCGGGAGGAGCATCATAACTACGTCCGCACCTTTCACTGCGTCTGGTATCTCCGCCACCTTGAGGCCGTCTTCCTTCACTTTGTTCCAGGACGCCCCGTCCTTTCTCGCACCGACCGTTACGTCCAGACCGGAGTCGTGGAGGCACAGCGCCTGCGCCCTTCCCTGCGCCCCGTAACCGAGCACCGCGATCTTCTTGCCTTTGAGAACATTCAAGTCCGCATCCGAATCATGATAGATGTCCATTTACTAACACCTGGTTACCGCACGCATACTTTCATAGAACTAAAAGCTATCTCTCACAACGGCAGCCGTCAGAACGGACACTTTCCCTTTATTATCGGCAGCGTCGGGTTGGGCGGCAACATCGGGAGAACCGCCTCCTCCTGATCCACACGGATGTCCACCAGGCACACCCTATCGGATGCGAAGGCTTCTTTGAACGCGTCCCCTATCTCGGAGGGGCGTTCCACGCGTATGCCCTTCGCACCGAATGATTCTGCGAGTTTCACGAAGTCCGGGTTCGACTTATACAGCACGGTACCGGAGTACCTCTCGTTCCAGAACAGCTTCTGCCACTGCTTCACCATTCCGAGCCAGCCGTTGTTCATCAGGCATATCACCACCGGTATATCCTCCGCGACCGCGGTCGCCAGTTCCTGTATGACCATCAACAGACCTCCGTCACCGGTTATGGCCATGACGTTCTTGTCCGGTTTGGCGACCTTCGCGCCCATCGCCGCAGGGAATCCGAAACCCATCGTTCCCATACCGCCGGACGATATCAGCTGCCTTGGGCGCCTGATCTTCAGGTTGTGCATCGCCCACATCTGGTTTTGGCCCACGTCCGTGGTTATTATCATATCGTCATCCAGTATCTTGTTGATCTCGGCCATCACACGCCTGGGCGATATCGGTTCGCTGTCATCGCCGATGTTGTCGCATGAGCACCGTCTCTTCAGCTCCGCGGTCCTCTCCGACCATGCCTTGGACGGGGACGGCCTCTTCAGTTGCGATATTATCAGCTGCATCGCCTTCTTCGCATCCGCGAGTATGTTCACCGCGGTCTGACTGTGCTTATCGAACTCCACACGGTCGATGTCTATCTGTACGACCTTGCATCCCTGTGACATCTG
>WQZJ01000009.1 GCA_009780795.1 Methanomassiliicoccaceae archaeon | reverse complement strand
GATCAATCTCATCTGAAACGGCACCTTTAGGGCTTTTTGAGATGTCAAAACAACGCAAAGCCACGTAGATATTAGAAGAACTGATTTCTATAAAAGAAAGGGATCGATGATTTCCCATTAGCCGAAGTTCTTGTTCAGTTCAACCACGCTGTATACTGTTCCACCGACCGTGACGGTTCCAGCTACTCTATTGAGTTTTAATTCAGCACTAGCACCTTTACCGAATCCGAACAGATTGAAGTGGTCAAAGACCATGTAGGTTGTTATAAGTGCAGCGGCGGCTACTAATACAACCACCGCGAGCATGACTGTAAATGTTACGGTCACAGCAGCAGTGGTAGCAGCGGCGCCGACAAGAAGTGCGCCGACAAGAAGAATAGGCAATATACAATTCTCAACGGCCATATCTTGGACCAGTTCACTAAGATAAAACTCTGTGCCGTCTATCTTGAAGACTGCATCCGCTTTGCCATCGTTTAAAACAGGCAGACCCGAAAGTGCCCCCAGTGACAACGATTCGTCACCGAGATTGAAAGACATATCAATCCGTAAATTGTTCTCAGTTACCTCTATAACATTCTCCACAGTTATGATATCATCTTCTTGGATTGACATCATTTCCATATCCGCGCTACTGAATAGCTCCGATGCGTTGAAGGATACCATTCCGATGAATTGTACTTTATTTTCAAAGAACTCGAAATTATATTCATCATACTCTTCGAGCGCCCAGTTGGACATCTCTATTGTGTTACTGAGGTCTACTGTTCTGACATATTTGTCTTCCGTTGTATCGCGGTCGGGACCGACTCCAGCAAAAGACACTGCAAGGACTAGTATCGCAACGGTCGCAAAAGCGGTAAGGCACTTAGCATCCATGGATGCATCTATGGTGTATAATTTTTAAATCTGTGGTTTAAAAGAACTGTGTTTGGTACATTCGGATCACGTCTACAAATGATGTCGGAAGATTCGAATCATGGGTTCCTTGGTCTTCTTTTCCACACCCTTACCTTTATCGACATCTTGGCCCGTAGCATCTCGGTGACAGTATATTGTGATTCTCAATGAAGAGTAGGTTAAAAATATATATTATAATAATATCTATATGTTTAATATATATTTTAATAATAAAAACAATATTTATATATAAATAATCTGTTTGCATATATGGCAATGTATCCTGGATTAATTGTGACAGCAACAGGCAATTCTGACAGTGACTTCACATCGAACACCGGTAACGGCTTTGTGGACAAAGGAACGCTTCAGACCGTCAATGGGCATAATCAGGCCCTGTATGTAGTATCGAATAGCCTATATGGACAAGTGGTACCATGATCACAGGGAAGTTAAGAAACGACTTGAAATACGAGACGTTCAAAGCACAAAAACTTCGTCATGTACGCGAGGCGATGGTATAATGAAAAGCAACACAATGTTGGTCTTGTCACTCATCCTGCTGATGAGCATGGCGATTCTCATCGTAGTGACGGCCGATCCTCAGGACGGCCCCGACGGTGAGCCTATGATCAAATATGAACCATTATACGGAATTCCCCCCGAACCGTTGGATACGGACCTGGAATTAAGGATAAAACAGGATTTCTTCAACCTGTACACGGCTGACGTCCCTGAGATGACGATGGATGATGTGGAGATATATGCGTATTACGGAACATACAATGGTTGTATCGTACTGGACATCGGCAGTTCGCTCTTAGTGCGCATCGCCGCGGTGAGCCAGCAGATCGATGATCTTGCCATTCCTGCGATGGCCATCGTGTGGGAGGATGGTAGCTTTCACAACATTCGTGAAGCCTATTATGAATTAGATCTGCTGACATATGACGATCTGCAGAAGTTCGCGTTCGGACGATACTATTGACGGATGGCCTCATATATTTTTTTTACAACCTCTCGTCTATTTTTTCTGATATTGAGGGGCGATTGCCGGTTCCAAAGCTGTCTTTTCGAGGTCAGATGTCCAGCAGTTTCCTGTATATCGAATGGACGCGGTCGAGGAGGTCCGAACACGTTATCTCCCCGGCGCTCTGGACTATCGCGGCGACAGATGAACCACCGCATCCGACGCCTTCTTTGATGTATCCCCACTCGTACGCCTGGAGGCCCTCGTACGGGCTCTCGGAGTAGTCCATGTTCACATATGCGATCGGAAGGTCGGGGTGCACGGAGCCCATTATCCTCTTCATGTCGGAGTTCGGGTCGTTCAAAAGCCACCGGGTGGTCCCCTGCACCACGTTCCCCAATATCGTTCTGTCCAGGGCAAGCGCCGCCGCGATCACGGCGGCCATCTGCGTACCGCCGCCGACGATGACCGGTACGTTCTTAGCAGCGCCTATCAGCATCCCTACGTTGGCCGGCATCATTGGGTCGCCGACGCATTCTATCGCCCTCAGCGGGTCCTTGGCGAGGTCGCCAACTTTTATTCCCGCGGCGGCCAGCGCCTCGTTCACTATTCTTGTTTTAAGCTCTTTGGGGTTGTTCGGGGAGCTGCTGCTCACCAGGTTCTCCTTCAATATGCCCATCGCCATCAGGACGGCCAGCGCCGTTGTCGTTCCGCCGGCGCAGCTCTCGCTTATCACCACGAAATCGTACGTCCTCGATAGCATCTCACCGAGTATCTTCCCCATCTCGAAGCAACCGTGCACGTTGCTTACTGCCTTTCCCGTGAGTATCGACTCGCCGTATGTCCCGCCCACCTCGAAGCACGGAAGGTTCGGCTTTATCTTCGTACCGCCGTTGACTATGTACAGCGGCATATCCGACAGCTGCAGTGCCGCCATCGTGAGCGTGGCCGGCGTTGGTATCCCGCCGGGATTTATCGGTATGCCCTTCATGCAGACGGTCCTTCCGAGGACCAGCATCTCGGCATCGGCCGCCGGTGTGAACAGAGTGAGGTCAGGCGTGTCACCTGCGTCGGAGACACCGGGGATGGTGGACGTCATCGTATTCCCGACGGTGCACGTGAATACTCCTCTCTTCCCCCACATCCTCGATAATATGTCCTTCGCGGCCTTCTCGTTACCGCTCACGCCGATCGATGTCGGAAGCTCAAAACTCTCCATATCCGGTCAATCACGACAAAGGATATAATCTTCACTTGCGCCCGTTGTCCATAACCCTCGGCACGACGTCCCCGAGCTCCACGTACTCGCCGTTCTCAACCGGTATATCGAATGATGCCCAGAATGGTACCCTTACAGGAAGATGCTCTCCTGTGAGGGAGGACGTCCCGTGGTCCACGAAGTACACTATGCGTTCAGTGTCCGAAAAAAATCTTTCCATCATCCGGTCGATGTGCTCCAGCACTCTCACTTTTTTCTTTGGGTCCCTCTGATGGCTGTACTCGTCCACCTCGTCCATGTGCAACAACACGTTCTTCCGTTCCAGGTCACGCAGCGCGGCCGGGAAACGGTCGTCCAGGTCCTTGATGAGCTCATATCCTTGTCCGAGCGAGGCGCAGACGCCCAATGCGGTCGGACTGTCCGATATGGCGGTCAGTTCCCTCACGCACGGATAGATGTCCTTCTGAGCGGTAAAACGTCCGCACCCCCAAGGATATACCGTTAGTCCGTCCATCTCCCTTGCGACGCTGTGGACCAGCTTACCGAGCACACCCGGCACCTCCTTGTAGGGAGCGGGCACGGGCGGCGCCGGAAGGTCCGGTATGTCGTCGCATTCCATCGTCAGTATCGCACGTCCGTTGAGGAAGAAGTTGATCTTCGGATCACGGCCCCCAAGGACATCCAGGTTCCTGAGGACACATGCTGTCAGTGACTCATGCAGTTTCTCCATGTCGTACGACCATTCCACCATTCCGTTGCGTATGTATGCGGGACTCAGCCTGTACGCTGTTCTTCCGGTACCCATGTCCATGTCGAGGCCGAGCGCCTCGATCACCGCCCTCGGAAGCTCCGGCGGATGACCTGTCAGGAATTCATTCAGGAACAGGTGCGTGTACTCCTTCCCGGACGTGTATCCCTTTATCTTTGAAACGGATTCGAGAAAAGGCATCTCCGCAACATCCAGCGGACGCTTCCCGCCGAACTCCGGTATGTCATGATCCTCCGCCCCGTCCAGGAGAACGAACAGCGTGTTCACGTCACAGCCTCCTGAGCGAGATGGCCGCCTGTCCGACCGATATCCCGCCGTCACCGTTCGGTACGAGGGAATGGTGCATCACGCCCATTCCGTTCCTTCTAGCTGCATCGTCTATCATTTCACATATCGGTCCGCTGTACGAGACCCCGCCCGTGACCCCTATGCGGTCCAAGCCTTTTGAAACAGCGGTATCACATGCAGCGCCAACCATCTCGTCTATCACCGATCTTACCACGGAGTACGCTATATCCTCCTTCCTGTCGTCCTTTCCGAACATTGTGAACAGGTGAGCGGTCATTATCTCCTTACCGACGGTCTCTGTTCTGTATCCAGATAACATCCTGCCGCGCGAAAGGAACGGTTCCGTCTTCATCGCCGGTTCGCCGTCATATGTCCTCGTGTCACATATACCGAGAGAGAACGCAAGTGCGTCCAGCAGACGTCCCAGTGACGAGCTCTTGACGCTCTTGGTCATCATCTTGTTCAGAACGGCCTTACTGTCATCGTCGAAGAGCATCGATTCTGTTCCGTTGATACAGTCGATCGCGAACTTTAGCCGTCTGAGGTCGTACAGCGCCTTCTCTGAACCGAGTAACGGTATATACTGTAGATGCGCAATTCTTTCGTATCCTTCCGCAGATGCATACATGACCTCACCGCCCCATGCGTTCCCGTCGTCGCCGTACCCGGTGCCGTCCAGCGCGAGTATCACCCCCTCGCTCTCTTCGTTATCGATGAGCAGCGACGCACAGTGCGCCCAATGGTGCTGCACCTCCATCATCTCGGAATTCGTCTCTTCACATATCCTCTTCGCAAGCCTCCTGTTCCCGTATCCTGGGTGCAGGTCGACGGCCACGATGTCAGGAGTGACATCAAGCATCCTCATGAGCGACCGCGATGCGTCCTCAAGGTACTCGGCAACACCTTCGGAGTCATGGTCACCGATGTATTGCGTCTGATATATGCGGTTACGGCATGCGACGGTTGCCGCTATATTCTCCTGCGCCCCCAGGGCGAGGACGTTGCCGTCATACGGGATGTCGATATAGGATGGTGTGTACCCCCTGGACCTGCGTATGAATGATGTCCTGTCGCCGATCATTCTTATCACGGTGTCATCGGCGCGGTTGATGATCCTCTGGTCGTGCAGCAGATACATGTCCGCGCCCATTCCGAACAATTCTTTATTGTCAAGCATCATCGGCTCACCGGGGACGTTCGCGGACGTCATTATCAATGCATCCACGTCCATAGAGTCGAACAGAAGGTGATGAATCCCCGCATAAGGCAGGAATATCCCGATGTTGTCCAATCCGGGTGATATCGATCCCGTTACGTCGTTCTCTTTCTTTTTCATCAGCACGATCGGCCTTCGGCGCGATGTGAGTTCCGAGATCTCGTGCACGGTCGGTTCCGCGTATCTGTGGATCGCGGTCTCATTCCTTACCATGACGGCGAACGGCTTCTGAGGGCGGCCGTACCATTCTCTCAACTTTTTCACATCACTGGTGCGGGCGCATATGTGCGCCCCACCCATGCCTTTGATCACGCCTATCTTCCCGGAACATAACATATCACCGAAATCTTTGACGGGATCGCCGTTGATCCTGTTGCCGGTACTGTCATAAAGTGAATATTTAGGACCGCACGCATCGCAGCAGACGGTCTGGTGGTGGAACCTCCTGTCCTTTTCAGAATGATATTCGTTGGAACAATCGCAACACATCGAGAACTCGTTCATAGCGGTGTTCTGACGGTCGTACGGTAACGATGACAGCAGCGTGAACCGTGCACCGCATTCAGTGCAGGTGGTGAACGCGTAATCTTTTCTCCTACCGTGCCTCATGTCGTTCAGGCATCTGTCGCATATCGCCGTGTCCGACGGTATGCTGACTCCAGATCCGCGTCCCCAGGAAGCTGATATCTTGAATCCGTTCCGCTCCCCTGTATAGACGGAATCATCTGTGATGACATCCTCTATCACCGCCAGAGGAGGCAGGTGAGGGTACAGGGCGTTCAGCAGAGTGTTTCCCTCATCAGTATCTATCACAACGTCCGGACCGTCGTTCCATACACGACCGTTCAGTCCCAGGGAGGTTGCCACTCTGTGGACCGTCGGTCTGAAACCGACACCTTGGACAACGCCCTTTATCACGATACGCATCGTTCTCGGATAGGCATCATGCCTTTATTGTTGTTTCCCGAATTTTCTACGAGCAAATGGTTCAACAATGTTTCAGCAAGTACCGTGATATCTATTATGAGGCACGGACATATCATCTCATGAACGGGCCGTTTCGTCCCGCCGCCAGCGTTCCACACAATATATTGTTCGACGAATCTTTTTTTAAATGATGCGGATATATAGTACGAAAAGGTGGAAGAATGGCAGAGGTACGCAACGACTTGTTGTACACGAAGACGCACGACTGGGTCCGAAAGGCGGACAACGGTACGGTCGTCGTAGGGATAACGGATCACGCTCAGCACGAGATAGGGGATGTGCTGTACATCGAGGTTCCCGAAGCGGGAAGGGAGCTTGAGGCCGGAGAGGAGATGGGAGCGCTGGAGAGCGTTAAGACGGTGGAACCTTTGTATGCTCCCATATCAGGGAGGGTAATAAGGTCGAACGCGCTGCTTGACGACACTCCAGACACCGTGAACACGTCGCCTTATGACGACGGATGGCTCGCGGTCATCGAACTGAGCAACGTTTCGGAACTCAACGGACTGATGGACGCGGATGCGTACAGGAAGTTCTTAGGCTGAAGCGGATCAGGCACCGGCGTCCTTGGGTGCGTCGGAGCATCCGCATTTTCTTATCTCGGAGATACGAGGCAGTCCCGTCTCCAGAAGTTTCGTTATCTTGGAGAGGCACTCTTTCATCGTCCTCAGCACCATTTGGATGTCCACCGGTTCGTCCTTCCATACGTCGTAGTCCGTCACGGTGGCGAGGCTGCAGTAGCACATCCCCAATTCTCTAGCTAATTGGCATTCGGGCACGACGGTCATCCCTATTATGTCGGCGAAGTTCCGGAACATGTTGCTCTCGGCCTTCGTTGAGAAGCGCGGCCCCTCTATGCACACGTATGTGCCTCCGTCATGATACCGTATGTTCATCTCCTCGGCAGCGTTCGAGAATATCTGTGCCAGATCGTCACAGAACGGATCGGCGATGCTTATGTGCACCGTTCTGTCGTTGATGAATGTGTAATCCCTCTTCTTGGTGAAATCGATGAACTGGTCCACGATGACGAGGTCGCCCGGACGGTACTCCTCCCTCAGTGAACCCACTGCGCACGGAGATATTATGATCTCCACGCCCAGGTCCCTCAGCGCCTTTATGTTCGCTCTGTACGGCACCGCTGACGGAGGGAATCTGTGGTCCTTACCGTGCCTCGGTATGAAGGCCACCTCCGTTCCTGCTATCCGCCCGATCAGTATCTCATCGGACGGTTTGCCGTATTCGGTGTCCGGATACACTTTTTTGATGATTTCGAACGTGTCCGCGTTGTATATTCCCGAACCGCCGATTATGCCGATCCTTACCATGGATGCTCATCTCCGCCGGAATATAAAATCGTGGCGTTCATGCTCTTTGCAAAAAACGAGAATAAAAAAGGAAGGGGGCGTGCGCCCCCGTTTTATTCCTGTTCCATCAGCTTCGCGGCCCTCTCCATGACCTTCGGTTTTGCGTACCTGCCCCATATAACCAGGAGCGACGGCAGCACGAAGATCGAACCGATGTAACCGAAACCTATCGCTAACGCGGTTATGGCACCGAACTGATACATCGGCAGTATCTTGGAGAAGATCATTATACCAAATCCAGCCACCGTCGTTATCGCGGCGGCGAAGACGCCTTTACCTGTCTCCCGTGTCGCAACCTTTGCGGCTTCCCCGGCATCACGGTCGTTCTTCACCAATTCGGTGACGTAACGGTGTGATATGTGAATGCCGTACGTCACACCAAGGCCGACAGCAAGGGATGCGATCGTCAGCGTCATAACATTCAACGGTATACCGATGAACGACATGGTCCCCCATACCATCACGACGGATATGAGCGTTGGTATCGTTGACAGCAACCCGAGCATCCAGCTTCTGTCCACGTAGTACATGAACAGCGTCAGTATCAGTATCACCGCTGCGATAGTAACAAAGAGCGAGGTCATCTGGCTGCGGTTCATCTCCTCCATGGTAATCGCCATTATAATGGTCTGACCGGTGGTGACGAATGATATCTCCGCATCGGCCATACCGAATGCCATAGCGGCATCGATGTCATCTTTCATGGCTATGATCGCGTTGTTATCTCCGTCGATCTCGGGCGTCATGTGAATGATTATCCTGGTGACATCACTACTTCCGATGAATGATGATGTGTAAGAGGACACCAGCGCCTCGAATCCGGGCACCATCATACCGATGGACTCTATGGTGCCCAGCAGAACGCCCCACAACATGGGCCCGGCCGGGTCCGCAGGGTCAAGTAGTCTGCCGTTAACATCGAACAGATCGCTATAAGCGGTACCCAGAGCGCCTCCGCTACTATTGTTGATATCCCTCAGCGCTGTCCCCAGATACTCTATGTCCGCCATATCGGATTCGTAATTGACACCCCGTATCGGATCGCTCTCCATTCTGAGCAGTGAAAGTTCTATCGCCCTTATCGTGTCGAAGTCCCATCCGTCAGCGTATATGAGCACGTTCACCGAGCCTTGTGAGATCACGTAATTGTCATTCAGATAGGTCAGTGTATCATGCGCTTCCGTGTCCTCCGGGATGAAGTCGTACATGTTGAAACTGTACGATATGTTCGTTGCGCCGACACCGAATATCAGCACTACGATGCCTACCGCACCAAGGACGGCCCACGGGTTCTTTGCGGCCATTCTGCCGCCGATGCCGGATATCTTTCCCAGCACGTCACCATTCTCGCTCTCAGCTTTTCTGTAGCGTCTCGCTTCGTTCGGGTCCTTGCCTTTCTTCTCCGCTTTGCGGTCCCTCCGTACTTGGACGGTGGGAACGAGCAGAAGCATCACACCGAACGCGCATACGATACCGATGGCGCACATCAGACCGAAGTCCGCGAGCGCGGCCATCGATGACGTTTGATATGACATGAACGCGATGGCCGTTGTCACTGTGGCAAGCACAAGTGCCTGTCCGACGGATCCCATGGTATTCTCCATCGCTTCTCGTGGACTTTTTCCGGAGCTTCTCTCCTCTCTGTACCTGAACACCAGATGTAAACTGTAGTCTATGCCAAGCGCCAATATCAGTATCGGCACCGCGATAGCTATAGTGGACATCTGTATCCCTACGGCAGTGGCGATACCGAATGTCCATACCACCGCTATGATCAGACCGAGAAGTCCTATGAGCGTATCGTACACATCACGATATATTATCAAAAGCAATCCCACGATCACCACCAGCGCGATCGGCAGCAGCATTCCGATATCCCTCTGTGCCAGCTCACCTATCTCACTCATCATGGTGATCATTCCGACGGCCTTTATGCTGAGGCCCTCCGATATCACGGTGGTCTCCATGAATTCTCCGGTGACTGCTATGACGTCCCTCTCGAATCCCAGCCGACCGCCGACATCATTGAGGGCAGTGTTTGGTATCATTACTGATATCATACAGCCGCTCGCGGTCATCGCAATCGGGTCGAGATCGTTCTTGATCAGCGCGTGAAGCATCGGTGCATAGGGCGCATAGAAGTCTGTCGGCGCCGGGTTCAACAAAGCACTAGCCGAGATCTTGATGGCAGGATCCGTCATCGCCTCTATCTCGGATATCATAAAGTCGTAATCAATTGAGAACGGATCGCCCGTTGCTATCACACTTGCGATGAACGATACCGGACTGAACACACGGAACGCCGGCCCCATCAGGCCGGAGTATGTTTGCACCGAATCGCCGATGTTCATGTAGTATAGTGATCTTTCATACGTCAGAACGTCAATGAACATCTCCTTTGTGAACAGGTCCGCCGAACCTGTGTCCACAAGACTCATGACGGACACGCTTGACGTGAACTCCATGTCTATGATCGCCGACGCTCTCACCAATTCATTATCAGGCGTGAAACTGCCCTCGTCCATGTCGAATGACGGCGGGTTCATCGCTATGATGCCGATCGATGCGATCGTGATCATCATCAGCACCGCAAGCGGGATCACAGGTTTATTGGACATGATCTCTCCTGCCTTTCCCATGAACTTCATATCCTTCCGCCTCCTGTCACGAGGTCTCGGATAACTATCATATATCCCATTCTAATCCTCTCTCTATCTTGTATATGGTCTCATCGACCTTTATCAGGCTTGATTCTAAATATGTGCGCATATCCCTGAGATGGCGCAACTGTTCCTCTTTTTCGGCCGCGTAGAACGTTTTTACGGGTGACATATCGCAACCCATCTCTCTGATCGCGGCGTCCACCACGGTCGCGAAGCGTGTTGAGAGCGTCACCATCGCCCCCAGTTCCGGGAGCGCCCGGACCAGCAGTTCCCTTCCGTCGTCCGACAGGCCGTAATGTTCCTTGTCGCTTATCATCTCCGAAACAAGGAAACCATCTTCCTGGAGTTTCTTTATGGACGGGTATATGGCGCCCGTCTTCGGCTCCCATACGCCGTCGAACAGTTCCCTGAGGCCTCTGAGTATCTCGTATCCGTATTTTTTATCGTTCTTTACGATAAGCATGATCATCAGCTGCGGATGGCTGACCTTCGAATTGGTCCCGCGTATGAACAGGCCGAACATTGAAACACCATATAGTAAAATTCTACTGCGTAATAATCTACTTATTGTATTTATACATTGTCTATCGGCGTTAAGGATCGTTCGATCCCGCTGTGAATGTTCAACCGAGCTTCCTTATAGCCTCGAATGGGGTCACCGTGACCGCCGTTTTTGCTTCTTTCTCGGTCATACCGGCGCCCATCGCAACTTTCATCGCTGTAGCTTCGTCCATCAGATCGTTCGGTCCGTGAGCGTCCGAATTGACTATCATCTTAGCTCCGACGCTCCTTGCGACGTTCACCACATGCCCGTTGGTGATGTTGTGCCACGCGCGTCCGGTGACCTCTATCAGCACGCCGTTGTCCGCCGCTTTTCGCATGACGTCCTCCGTTATCAGTCCGGGGTGCGCCAACAGATTCACATCGGGGTCGGTCGCAGCCGCTAGATTGGTACCCTGTATGACCGGTTCGCTCAAGGTCTCACCGTGAACGACTATCCACTGCGCGCCCAGTTCCTTCGCCCGTTTGATGACCTTCCTCATCTTCTCAGGGGGAACATGAGTTATCTCAACGCCCGGTATGGTCCGTATGTAATCTTCGTTCAGCTCGATCGCCTTGACTATCGCCGGGACGACGATGTCCACGTTCGTCATATCGACGTGATCGGTTATCGCTATGGCGTCATGCTTTAGCATCATCGCCCTTCTTACCAACTCCGACGGCGTAAGCTCGCCGTCACTGAGTATGCTGTGCGTATGAAGGTCTATCCTCATTTCATCCTCTCCGAGAGTTTCTCGTACACTTTCTCCATCGGTAATCCCGTTTTTTCAACTGCTACCATCACATGGTATATCAGATCGGCCAGTTCCCATGACATTTCGTTCACGTTGCCGTCCTTTATAGATAACGTGAGCTCACCGGCCTCTTCCACGATCTTCTTGCACATCTTGTTCTCGTCGTCGAACAGTTTGCATGTGTAGCTGTCCGGTATCGGGTGTTCCATGCGCTCGTGTATCACTCTTTTCAACTTCGGAAGTATATCCGACGTTCCGACGGTGCTTCCGTATATGACCTCATTGAAACAGGAGGCGGCGCCTGTGTGACACGTCACCCCCGTCTGCTCGACTCGTATGAGCAGCGTATCCGAATCGCAGTCAGTCTGCATGGACATTATCTTCTGGACATGCCCGGATTCTTCTCCTTTTTTCCAGAGCTTGTTCCGGCTCCGTGACCAGAAGTGCGTGTATCCGGTGCTCTTCATAAGTTCGACGGACTCCTCGTTGGCCCATGCCACCATAAGCACCTCGCCAGTGATACCGTCCTGAACGACAGCTGCTATCAACCCATTCTGATCGTATCTGAGGCTCATTTGACATCCACGCCCATTTTTTTAAGATAATCCTTGACACCGGTGACAGTGTGCTCATTGTAGTGGAATATGGACGCTGCCAGTGCGGCCGCGGCCTTCGTTCTTGTCAATACGTCATAAATATGCTCCGGCGACCCGCATCCTCCGGACGCGGTGACCGGTATTCGTACTGCGTTCGCCACCGCCGCGGTCAGCGGTATGTCGTAACCTGTCTTCTCGCCGTCCGCATCTATCGACGTCAGAAGTATCTCGCCCGCTCCCGATGCTTCCGCCTTCTTTGCCCACTCTATCGCGTCGATGCCGGACGATCTCATCCCGCCGTGCGTGTACACGACCCATTTATCGCCTTCCGCCTTTGCGTCTATGGCGATCACTAACCGTTCACTGCCGAATGCGTCGGCGCATTCCTTGATGATGTTCGGGTCAGCCACCGCCGCCGAGTTTATCGAGACCTTACTGGCGCCTGCGTCCAGGACGGCCCTCATCTCGTCCTTTGATCGTATACCTCCGCCGACGACGAACGGTATCTTCACGACGGCCGCTGTTGCGGTGACCGCTCTCAACATCGTCTGTCTTCCCTCCACCGTGGCGGATATGTCAAGGAATGCCACCTCGTCCGCGCCTTCCGCCTCATATTTGGCGGCCAGGGACGGAGGGTCGCCTATTTCTTTCATATCCTTGAATTTGATCCCCTTTACCACTTTCCCTTCTTTCATATCAAGACAGGGGATTATTTTCCTAGCGGTCATCGTCATACCCCTTTCAACGATACTTTGTCCTTTGTGCTGACCTCTTTATCCCTTCTTTGGACCGCCTTCCTCATCGCTTTTCCGAGTGCTTTGAAGGACGCTTCTACTATATGGTGGTCATCGAACCCTCTTACTACGATGATGTGCAGCGTCATGCCCGCCGACATCGCGAAGCTTCTGAAGAAGTGGTGGTACAACGTGTCCGGACAGTCTATCTCCGCGTACGGACGGTCCGCCATATCAAGCGAGACGGTGACCATCGCATCGTCCATGACTATGGTCTCGGTCGCCATCCTCTCTATCGGACCGCTCTTTACGGCATCCTTGATCGCCGTACCCAGCGTTATCCCGACATCCTCCACCAGGTGGTGATCGTCGTCCCCTTCCGCTGACATGGTTATGTCGGAGGATGAGTATCTGGATAATGTCTCTATCATATGCTTCAGGAACGAGTTGCCACTGCTTACTGAATAGTTCCCGGTGCCGTCGATATCGACGGTCACGCGGATATCGGTCTCTTTCGTCCTTCGCTCGATATCAGATACTCTGTTCTTCATGGTATCAAAGGAGATTAATGGGGAGTTTGTATAAGAAATGTTTTATTATACACCCCGAAAGGTGCGTATGCGGACGCGCGCATATTCAGATAAGACCTTTTCTCGGACACTCCGGGCACTTGGCCTGCGGCTGTCCGCCGCGAACGTACTCGTGCATGCCCGTCCGCTTCGCGTAGTCGCATAGACGGCACAGCTCATCGATCACTGTGCCTTTCTTCAATGCGATCCTGCTCGCGGACTCGGCTATCTCACGTATGAAATCCGTATAATTCGGGCAGTCCTTTATCGAAGTGTCATGTCCTCTGGTGCCGTGTATGTACTGTGATATCGCGGTCCCGGAGACACCGAACATCCTTGCGACATCCGCTTTCATGAACCTGTGTCCGTCCACCAGCTTTATCGCCAGCTCCTTCCTCATTATCGGAAGGATGTTTACGATGATTACCTCGCATGGGAGCATTGGGCATACGTAGACGGTCAAAGTATATAAAGGTATATTTTATATATCTAGTATCCACGGGGATATCCACGTCCAAGGCGCCATCAGCCCAGTATATATCGCGACGCCCACGACAGCACCCGCGGCACCCGCCGCGGCCAATATCCTGACGTCACTTTCGGAGGTCACACCACCCGACGAAACTACAGGATGAGGACACTTGGATATGAACTCTTTGGCCTGCTTCTCGTCAATTCCCTTGCCTTGGCCCTCTACGTCTATGTTAGTGTTGAGTATGCCCGCGAGCGGGATGTCCTTTACTGTAAGGAACATCTCGTCCACAGTTATCGGTGAATCCTCGCGCCATCCCTTGACGGCGATCCTTCCGTTCTTGGTGTCCATGGCCAAAAGCAATTTTTTCGGGAACTTGAATGCCATTTCACGGAGCCAATCGTGATCCTTTATCGCCTTTGTCCCGACTATCACCTTATCGGCGCCGGCGTCGATGAGTTCTCTGATAGTATCTTCATCCCTTATGCCCCCGCCGACCTCCACCGGGACGCCGCATGTCCTTATTATATCTTTGATAACGGATATATTGCTCTCTTTCCCGAAGGCCCCGTCAAGGTCTATTATATGCAGCGCCTTCGCACCCTTGGCGACCCACATCGCCGCGGCCCCGGCGGGATCGGGCATCGTTATCCTCTCTGTACCCGGAACTCCGCCCACGAGTTGTACGACCCTGTGATCCATTATGTCCACGGCGGGTATGACTATCATCTTATCACCTATTGGTTCTCGGAGATGACCTCTTCCGTCCTCTCCAGTAATATCTTATTCAGTTCCTCGGAGCCGATCGTCGTTCTGACACAGTTCTCTGTTCTCCGTTTCGATCCGAAGTCCCTTATCAGCACACCCTTTTTCCTGAGACCTTCGGTAAGAACGGCGTGGTCTATCGGCGATCTCGCAAGTATGAAGTTCGCGTCCGACGGGAACGGTGTGAACCCAAGTCTTCTGAGGCCGTCGGAGAGCGGCCCCCTGTTCCTGTCGACGAGATCGACGCTCCGTCTGATGAACTCCTGGTCCTTGACCGCAGCTATGGCCGCGCCCTCGCTGAGCATGTTCAGCGAGTATGGTATCTTCACGCAGTTCATCATGTCCGCGACGTTAAGATTAGCGACCGCGTATCCGACACGCAGCCCCGCCATCGCGTATGCCTTGGAGAACGTCCTCATGACGATTAGATTGTCGAACTCGTTCACTCTTTTGATCATCGACGCCCCGGAGTATTCTCCGTATGCCTCGTCCACGATGACCGGACCGTCCGCACGTTCCAGTATCTCCTCTATGTCCTTCTGTCTGAATGCGTTCCCGGTGGGGTTGTTCGGGGACGGCATGATCATGATCTTAGCGCTCGGTTTCAAAACGGCGTCCACGTCCAGTTGGTAATCGTCCGTAAGGTCCGCTGTGTACACTTTACCACCGTTCATGCTCACGAAATAATCGTAAAGGGAGTACGACGGTACGGGGACAACTGCGTTGTCCCCCCATTCCGTGAACGTCTTGAAGGCGATGTCCAGCGTCTCGTCTGACCCGGCGCCCACAACGAAGTTCTCCCTCTCAAGACCGTACAATTCGGCGAGAGCGTCCCTCAGGCCGTCCGAGTATGTGTTCGGATAGTCGTTCATGTTCATCTCGGCCGACGAAAGGAACTTCGCCGCCGCCGGGTTCGAACCGAGGACGTTCGTGTTCGTGTCCATCCTGATGGCATCACCCACGGACGGATTGTAATATCTCCGGAAGTGTCTGGTCGTGCTGCGCATCCACTCTCTCTGCATGCTCAAGGCACCAACCTTTCTATCGGTAACGTCAGTATCCCCTTGGCGCCCATCCTCTTCAATGTATTCACAGAATCGTAGACGTCCTTTTTGTCGATGACCACATGCATTGCGACCATGTCGTCCCTGCCGGCTATGTTCATTATCGTCGGTCCGGCGACACCGGGGAACATCCTCTGCACATCCGAGAGCTTATTCTTCGGGATGTCCGCCATAAGGTATTTCTTATTCTCGGCGACGATGACGCTCCTTATCGAATCCACTATTCCGGTGACGGCGTCCTTTTTGTTCTTGACGGCGTCCTTGTTACCGATGACGATCGCCTGCGAGTCTATGATGCTCTCCACGACGGCGAGCCTGTTCGTCTTGAGGGTGGAACCGCTCGATACAAGGTCCACTATTATGTCCGAGACGCCCAGGTACGGCATTATCTCAGCTGCACCGGATACCTCCACTATGTTCACCTCTTTCTTCTTGGAGTCGAAGAATCCTTTCGTTAGATTCGGGAAGGAGGTGGCGACCTTACATCCGTCCTTTATGTCGCTCAGGCTCTTTATCCCGGATGATTCCGGTGCCGCGACGCACAGGCGGCAGTGTCCGAAGTCCAATTCCAGAAGACATTCGGCCTCTGCGCCGGACTCCGCCATTTGGTCTATGCCGGTTATACCTATGTCTATCGCGCCGCCGGAGACGAACTCCGGTATGTCCTGTGCGCGGACGAAGATAACTTCGATATCCTGGTTGCGGACATTCACATATAATCGTCTGCCCCATCCCTCTCCGAGATCCAATCCTGACCTCAGAAGCAGCTCTACAGCTCTCTCGCTGAGTCTTCCTTTGTTCGGGACCGCCATTTTCAGTGCCATGGTACTCTCTCTGCGTCAGCCTATATAAGAAAAGGATAAAAAGTTTGCCGAATAAAAGTATACGCTCGCGGGATGAAGAGGCACGTTCTGTTTACCCGAAAAGAATTTTCGTAATGATGTGATCGTTCTCCTCGCAGCTCACTATTTCGGGAACATCACCGCATATACCGAGCATCCCGTCGCAATATGCCAGACATCCTGTGATGTTATCAATGTTGCATATCATCTCCAGATGCCCCTCTATGCCGTTCCTGCCATCTATGACGTTCCCGAGAGCGGTCGCACAGGCGTCCGCCAACGCAACGTCGGATGATATGACGGTCGAGATATCACTTCTCCCGAATGACACGGACGGTCCCACCGACGCGGACGATGAACATATCCCTACGATATCATCGGTGGGCGGTATCCTCAGCGACAGCCGACGTCCGCCGACATCCGCGTACAGGCCGATGTGCACGGTGCGGTCGCATATCATCGCGATGTCACCGCCGTTGTCCACGATCGCGTACCTCGCGCCGGCGTCCTTCATTCTTTGTACGACGTGCTCGGCTATGGCACCGGCCACCGCCGCCATCGGACCGACGTTCGCCGGCACGGATGCGGTGCACATCCTTTTGACGATGTGCCCGTCATCCTCCGATGCCTCATACGGATCGTACGTTGTTCTGAAGAACGGGTCGCGGGCGATCTTCGATATTATCTGTGATCGCGCCTCGAACACGGCGCCCTTGGCGATACTCATGTACTCTTGCTCAGCTATTATCGTGACGGCTGTCTGCCCTGCCTCGAAGTGCTCCCTGATCATAGGTTCATCTTCAGCATTATCGCATGCGCCGGGCAGGCGGACAGGCAGAACCCGCACGCCATGCACTTGTCGGTGTCAAGGACAACATCCCACGTGTCCCGGTCGAGTTCGAACGCGAACGTCGGGCACACCGAGATACAGGAGCCGCAGTGGAAACATCTCTTGTCGTCGCGTCTCACATAATTGTCCATCGGTTCCGTTTCGATGCCCATTCCTCTGAGGTATGTGACGGCACCCTCGATGTTCTTCTCCGGGCCTTTCATCGACAGCAGCATCCTGCCGCCGGAACCGTCGGTCTTCGCCTGAAGAATGACCGGCGATATTTTGAACTGTGATACGAGTATATACGAAACGGAATCGTTCACGTTGCTGTCGTTGAACCTCAGTCTGAATTTCTTCTCGATCATCTCAGCACCTTCAGTGATCCGTCCTCCGGCAGCGGCGCGGACGGGACGGTAAGTTCGAATTTCTCGGTCTCGATCCATTCCTTAAGTTCTCCTGCGACCTTCCTTGCGTATTTGTACGACGACAGAGGGGACGTCCTCATCGTACGGCCGTTACATTCTATCTTCCCGGACTTCAGCTGAGCGTAGCTCACACTCCCCAGTACAGGTCTGCTCCTTGAGCAGACACCGTAGTCCGTAACTTTGGCGAACAGATCGTCATCCGTGACGGAACAGCTCTTCATAACATTCTCATTCAATATCGGTATCGGAACGCCCACGCCCACTGCGAGCGACGTACCGTATCCGTGTATGTCCAGCCCGCGGACGTATTCTCTATCCATTCCTCTCAGGTTGCCGATGACGGCCAGTGTTCTCGACCCTCCGGTCGGTACGCCGTTCACTTCCGCCACATGCGTGTTGAATTGCGTCCCTGCCCACGACACGTATCCTTCGCCCCCTCCCAGGAATATCCTTGTTCCCACGCCTATGGTCTCAAGGTGCGGGTCGTTCAGCAGCGGGGACAACTGTCCCGCGGAACTGTAGGTGGCGTTCTTGTAGTTCGGGAGCAGTTTTCCCATGTACGTCTGAAGCGTCCTGTCGGACGAGTTCGTCGCCACGACATAGTTCTGGTATGCGTTCCGGGGGTTGTACATGTACGCCTCGTTCACGGTGTCCAGCGATATCGTCGTCTCTATGCTCTTGCGAGTGTAACAATCAGTACCAGGTCCGGACGCGACCAGGTGTATCTTCTTCCCTGCGACCAGGTCCTCTATCACATGACCGCCGCCGTAACCGCCACCTTTCTTATCGGTCATCTGCGTGGCGCCGATGTATGCATCGACGGCCGCCACCCCTCCGTACGCACGGACCCCGTTCAGCGTTATGTCGGTCATCCTTATGGGAGGGTCGCTGTGTCCGAGATTAATGAACGCGCCGGACGAGCACATGGCGCCGAACGTTCCGGTGGTAACGACGTCCGCCTCCTTTGCCGCTCCCTCCACTCCCTTGTCCTTGACGAGGTCTATGACCTCCTCCGCGGTGAGCACGACCGCTTTGCGTTTTCTGATCTTCTCGTTGATCTCGGCGTACGTTCTTTTCAT
>WQZJ01000008.1 GCA_009780795.1 Methanomassiliicoccaceae archaeon | reverse complement strand
GCGACCTCATGCATAAGATCGGAAGGTAACTCCTCGCCGAACTCCGCATTTCTTGAACTGAGATCGACCGCTCGCATCTGTTCGCACATAATGAACCCGCTGATCTTGGTCCCGCTCAGTTTGACGCGCGTCGGATACCTGCGATCGGTCGATGTGATCGGGCAGACCATGGCCATCGGGTCAAGAAAGCGGTTGGCATCGTTATTGGACACTATCGGGGCAGGCCGGCGGCCTTTTTGCTCATGTCCCGCCTGAGGATCGGAATCCATCCATATCAGATCGCCCTGGATCTCACCAGAATCTCTCCATTCCTACGGAGGATGAATCCAATTCTTCCACAACATATTTTCCCTCATACCCGTTCATTCTCTCAGAGAACGTTCTGTGTCTTTTTTCCTTTCGGATGACGATCTCGTTCTCTGTGGCGGTCATGGATACTTCGTCATTTTCGCTCATATTAGCGGTCATGAGTATGTTCTTAGGAATGCGTATGGCATTACTGTTGCCCCATTTCTGGATGAATATTCCCATGGAACAATAATATGTATATACATTGTATAAACATTTTTACATTCTTTTCACGAATAGGATAAAAGTATCCGGTTTGATAATCGTACATTATTGAAAGAAAGCATCGTATGAATCTGAATCATCCGCATGATATCCCAGTCACAAAAATAGCGAAATAGGGTCGTCGGACGTAAAAACACAGATCGGCGCAGAAAAAGCGGTACAGACAGTAGTCTTTAATAGCAAAAAATCGTTTTCGTTGATAAGAGTAGTTTTCTGAAGAAGTATATAAAAGATATGGTAGAACGTTTCGAAAATCTTATGAAACAAAAGGTGAGAACCGATGATATATGTCCTTTGTGACGTGACCGGGCCGATCAAACCACTGATCGTGGAGGCTTTGAAGAAAGGTTTCAACGACACCATCCCGGAGACGATGATCAACTGTATCGGAACTACGCTTCCCGTGAAAGCGTACGATTCCCCGTACGACGTCAAACATTACGATGATGCCGAACGTTTCCTCGCGGAGTGCGGAAAGTATTCTTATAAAGAGGCCGGGGAGGAGGGGATGTTCGGTGTCAATGAGATACAGCTTGAGGCGTGCGTCGACAAGGGGCTGACCCATTTCGTGATATGCGAGGATGTCGACGTCATTAAAAGGATAATGTCGGACCACCGTCATAAGAAGGACAAGGACGGGAACGAATGTCCGTTCATGCTGCTCAACATAGACTACGGGAACGAGCACTCGCTCCTGACCACCATATGCCCGCGATTCGGGATAACCGATATCGAGAAGGTGCAGGAAAAGAAGAACAAGGTGGATTGGACCCTGAAAAGCCTCATTCTCGACAAAGGCTTCCACGGCCTCAAACACCAGGAGATAGAGGTCCACAACAAAGGGACCGAGGATTGGGATGAGCTGGTGGAGCTGACATGGAGCGCGCTCAAACCGATAGTTTCCGACAACAGCAAATACTATTACTGGGGGCTTCTGCTCAATACCAAGCGTCTGTTCGCCGAGAACCCCGACGATGCACAGGACACCGAAGGTTTCGAATTCACGGAGGACTACTGGAAAGTGGTCAGCTCCGCCGTGTACCGACGTCTGCAGGACAAGGCACAGGTTTTTCCACTTGAGAAAAGGGACTATCCGCATACAAGAATGACGCATTCGGAGGAATGTGCCTCCATCGCCGAGAAGCTCGGCGAGTACGTGATAGACACGATAAAGCGGTACTCCAACGAGCACGCCGACATTCCGTATAACTCGATGTGCAGTAAGATACCGATACTCCTGAGGGCGGCGGCACTGCTCCATGACATGGGGAACCCCCCGTTCGGCCACTTCGGCGAAGAGTGCATAAAGGATTGGTTCGCCAAGGCGTTCACGGAACAGGAGGTCATGAAACATCCGGAACTGCGCGAACTGAACCAGATCGGGAATCTCATGGACGATCTGAAGAACGATTTCATACATTACGAGGGCAATGCACAGCTCTTCAGGCTGCTCACGTCGCTTGACAAGGTGGACAAGAGATTCAATTTCACCTATGCTTTATTGGCGACCATAATGAAATATCCGGTGTCCTCCGTCGATTTCGATCCGAAGATACCGGAGAAGAAAAAACCAGGTTACTTCTTCGCCGAGAAGGAGTTCTTCAAGATGCTGAAGAACGAGATGAGACTCAAGGGGAGACATCCGCTCACATATCTGCTGGAGGCGGCCGACGACATATCGTATCTGACGGCCGACCTGGGCGATGCCTATAAGAGGGGACTGGTGAGCATCGATAACATCAAGAAGGCGTTCGCTGACAACGATTGTTCCGAAATAATCGGGAAGATAGACGATTTCGTGGCAGAATATGATTTCGACACGGAACGCGAGAACTATGTGCACGCGATGGACCTTCTTCACAACTATCTGAAGAACGTCCTCACAAGCGAGGTGGCGATCGCGTTCGAAACACATTATCGGGAACTAATGAGCGGCGAGTTCGATACGGACCTGATAAGCGTATGCAAGAGAGGGAACAAACTGTCCATCGCGATAAGGTACCTTCTGGAGAAGTACGTCTATGATTGTCTGGACATAGCGCAGGCACAGGTCAAGGCGGCGAAGATCATGGAGGAACTGATGAACGTGTACATCCATTCGGCGCTGTCGATAGGTGAGCAGAAACGCCCATCCCTGCACGGAAGGGTCATACTTACGTTCTCGCAGAACTACTGCCAGGCGTACAAGGACAATCTGACGATCAAGGGCAACAACAGGCTGAGGAAATATTACCAACTGCTGCTGGCGCTCGACAACCTCTGCGGGATGACCGACTCATATGCGGAGACGATGTACAGGATGATCTCGTCACACTGAATATTTTTCCTGACATTCGGAAGAATATCGATACGTCACCGTGATCATCCGGTCCCATCGTGTTCCTTGAAGGCCTCTTCGAACGCCTCGGCCCGATTCTCCTGTATCTTCTTGTACATACGGGTCATCATGGGCGGGACGATTATCGATGTTATCAGCGCCATCAGTATGATGACTGCGAAAAGATCCTCGTGGAACACACCCCAATGAAGGCCGATGGTGGCGACGATGATCCCGACCTCTCCACGAGGGACCATGCTCAGTCCGATGAGATGGGCCGATTCCTTGGAGAGTTTGGCGAACTTGATCGCACCGATGTATCCGGCGATCCACTTCGTGAATATCGCTACCACGACTATCAGCGTAAGTAACACCAATATATCGACGGTGATCGCGTTGAGGTGCACGTTCATACCGACCCAAATGAAGAAGAACGGCAACATGAAGTAAGTGACCACGTTGAAGTTGTGCTCCACCGGCACGGTGTCCTTGAACTCTGCAAATAACATACCTGCCAGGAACGCCCCGACGATCGCGGCGAGACCGATGGTCATGGAGAACGCCGAAAGTCCCAGACACACAAGTATCGCAAGACCGAGGACGCTAAGCTCGGACATACGCTTCGCATGCTCTGCCTTCAGATCCTCCCTCTGCATCTCCTTCTTCGCGTTGTTGCGCGCGAGCCTCTCCTTCCTGCGGGCCGCGATCCTCTTTATCTTGGATATGAACAAGAACATGAATAGTATGAATACCGCGACTATCGTGACGTTGATGATGGTCATCAGCGTGCTCCCGGAGTCGTTGGACGCACTGACTATGACGCCGATGAGCGTTAAACACAGTATGTCGTCTATGATCGTCGTACTGACGATCAGCTTCGCTTCCTTGGTATTCATCGCGTCAAGATTCCTGAGGCATTCGACACCTACCGCGGTACTCGAACCGAACATCGCGGCACCGAGCAACACGGCCGCATGGAAACCGATGTCCTCATGGAATATGAACAGCATACCGCCCGCGAACGGGATCACGAGGCAGAGGATGGCGATGTACGTCGACGTCTTGCCGACCTTCATCATATCTCCGAACTTCGTCTCAAGACCGACCGCGAACAGAAGGAATATTATCCCGAGTTCACCCATCACCTGCAGGAAGTGTCCCGGTGTCTCGAAACCTGCCACCGTGAACCCTAGGATGTCCTCGAAGAACGTCGAATGGAACGTTTCGGTGGACAGGATCACGATGTTGATGAAGAGTATTCCTGCGAGTATCTCTCCGATCAGCTTCGGCATCTTGAATCTTTCAAATATGCTCCCGAGGATCTTCGCGAATACCAGTAAAAGGAATAATTGTATTATGATATTGGCTAGTTCTTCCATGCGCGTCCTTGGGTGCGTATTCGTTTCTTGCTTTTATTATTGTCGCTGATGTGCGCCACCGCAAACGGTCGTGCGCATGCGAGGCTTTCGGTCAAAAGGAGTCGCGGAACGACTTGCTAACGTCGTTTAAATAATATCAATTTATATGGGCGTGAGCGCATACGGATACAGACAATCAAGGGGGCAAACAAATGACAGTATGGTTGTGCAGGGCAGGACTTCAGGGACAATATCTGAATAAATTCATAGAACAGAAGAAAATATTCCTTATCGGCAACGTCGGTATAGACCTGACGGGCAAGACGGACATGCAGGAACTGATGAAGAAAATATCACACGCGTACCCGACGGAACCCGACGGGTCGATAACGACGATGTCGGTGCAGGCGCGTGCATTTGCCACCAAAATGAAGGTGGGCGATTGGGTAGCGGTCCCGAACCTGCAGGAGAAATTACTCTACATTGGCGAGGTCACAGGCAAATATGAGTTCGACGGGACGAAGAGCGAATTGAAGCACTCGCACTCGGTCAGCTGGAAGCACGGCGCGTGGCAGAGGGACTCGTTCGACGAGGCCACGCTCAGATCTGTGGATGCGTTCGACTCGTTCATGATGTTATTCCGGCTCAAGCAGGACAAGCAGATAAAAGAGGTCGTAGGAAGCAACAAACCCTTCGCCAAGATAAAGGCGGCCGCGGAACAGAAGAAGTCGGTGAACAAGCCGGAGACGGAACCGCTCGAGGAAACGGAGCCGACGCTCGTGGACACCTCGGAGATCGCGGAAGTGATAGCTGAGGTCAGGAAAGTGATCGCGGAAGTGAGGGAGACGATCACCGAAGTGAAGAAGGCAACGATTACACAGGTCGCCGAAGTGAAGAAAGTGATAATGGAAGTGAAGGATGCGGTCGATGATGCGGCGAACTGCTGCAGCAGTGACAACGAATCCTGCGGAACGAAGGTGATCTATACCAACTATGACAGATGGTACTATGAGACACCGAGGGAGCGCCGCCGCTTCAGGTTCTGACGTCTAGAACAAGGAAAGGAAAGCAGTATCGAGGCCGAACTGCGTGATGATCACGGGGACGATCAGACAGCCGGACAGGTGAACCCTTCCTGTGCCGGCGCTGATCGGTATCAGCCCTATGATCGATGATATCACCAGCACGGCCACCCCCCATAACCCTGTCATCAGGGCCACCAGCACGATGATCGTTGCGAGTATCGTCATATTCATTTTTCTTATGTTCACAGAAGATACGAATTTCGAGAAGGTTTTTCCGGATCGGATCGCTGCGCAGTAACCGATCGTGCAGGCGATTGCTACGCTGAGCAGCATAAGCATGAAAATACTGTTCCCCACGCCGTTCAAACCGTCGCCTATTATGTCCCTGACGACGACCATGGTGCCGGTCCTCCCCTTTCCGTTGACGGATAACGTGATGAGCGCGAACACCGCAGCAGCAGTTCCGATGGATGACACCAGCGCGATGAAACGTTCAGCACTGTCCTCTTTGACGAACAGTCTGGTGAACGCGGCACCAGCGGTGGCGGTTATACCGGGAAACCATCCGACGATGCTACCGGTCAGAACGCCCTTCAGTCCGGATGACAGTGTGACAGGGCACAGTCCGTCATCCGTCTGTTCCGGCGTCACGGCACCGGCCGGTGATGTCAGCAGAACGGGGACGCCGAAGAGCCCGGTGAGCAGCGGAAGCAGAAGATCACCTCCTGCCGCGATCCCGCTGAACGGCACGGGCATGAACATGCATACACATCCCATAACGCCGGAGAGCACGATGAGCGCCAGCGCCCAGACCCATTTCCTTCTGCTCTCGGTCATGACAAGCGCGATGACGGCCATTATGAGCACTACCGACGTGACACTTCTCAGATATCCATCCAGGCCGGCAAGCATCAGATACTGCAGCGGAACGGCGGCCGCCACGGCGCTCAACCCTCCGATCAAACTTCCGGCGGCGGACGCCCTGACCGCTGCCATGCCTCTTCCCTCGAGCAGGAGACGATGGCCAGGGAGCACGCTCATAACGTTATCCTGATCAGGTATCCCTGTGAACACAGACGGCACATAGCTTACGAATGAGTGCACCACCGCTGCCGACACTATGCACGACGACAGCAGCACCGGAACGTAGGATGGGTCGGCGAACATCGACAACAACATGTCCAGGAACGGATACGAGATGAGCATCAGCGACGCAAGCGTGTTGACGTGTATCCCCGGAACGAGTCCGGAGAACATCCCGATCGACGCCCCGGCGGCGCTCATGAGGATGACGAAGATCAGTATTTCAAAGGTCACATGCACCTATTTCGCGGAGGAGCAGATAAAAAGGTACAATTACAATTATACTAACTCCCGGCCCGGAGGGAACAATACCGTTTTATAACGTCGCGGAATAACCAAAGATGATACGATGGACATCGAACAGAGAATGAACCTGATAATGAGGAACACAGAGGAGCTAGTGACGGCCGACGAGCTGAGGGAGCTGCTGTCGAAGGAACAGCCCCTGACCGCATATATCGGGTTCGAGCCGTCAGGGCTCGTGCATCTCGGATGGGCCCCGATCACGTCGAAGATACGTGATCTCGCCGAGGCGGGCTTCACGGTCACCGTCTACTGGGCGGACTGGCACGCGTACATAAACGACAAGCTGGGCGGTGACATCGACAACATTAGGATATGTGCCAGATACATGCAGGACTGCTTCGAGGCATTGGGCGTCCCCGGCGATAAGGTAAGGTATGCGTACGCCAGTGAGCTGCTGGACGGCATAGGGTACTGGGAACGGGTGATCAAGATAGCCAAGGCCACATCGCTGTCCAGGGTGAAGAGGGCGATGACCATAATGGGACGTTCCGAGGACGAGGCGGAGGTGGACTCCTCCAAGATGTTCTATCCGATACTGCAGGCGGCTGACATATTCTGTTTGGGCGTGGACATAGCGTACGCCGGCATGGACCAAAGGAAGGCGCACATGCTTGCCAGGGACGCTGCCGAGAAGCTCGGATGGAAGAAACCGATCGCGTTGCACACCCCGCTGATCCCCGGTCTGAAGGGAGGAGACCGCATGAACCCGGAGGCGTCCAAGATGTCCAAGAGCGACCCGGACAGCAGTCTGAACATCCACGATGATGCCGACGCCGTGAGGAGAAAGTTGGGCAAGGCGTTCTGTCCGCCGGAAAGGGCGAGCGAATCCGAGAATCCTGTGCTGATGCTGTGCAAGTACGTCATCATGCCTCGCACCGGCATCCTTGAGGTGGAACGTCCGGAGAAGTTCGGAGGTAATGTATCGTTCACCTCATATGAGGATGTGGCGTTATCATATTTCGACGGAAAACTGCATCCCGCGGACCTGAAGAAAGGTGTCGCGGAAGGAATGATAAAAGCGCTCGAGCCGATGCACAAATTCTTCGCGGAGCGTCCGGAGAATCTCAACGCGGTAAAGGAAGTCCTCAAAGGATTAGGGAAGCTCTGAGCCGCTCCGTCTCTTTATATCGCGGAACTCCGACATCGTCCGATGCATGCATATGTGTAGCATCGCCTCCGCATCACCGATGCCCGACAGCCCGGCGGCACCTCCGTGACCGCCTCCATCCGTCACCGTCTCGCGGCCGATGTCCTTCATTATCTCGCCGAGGTGTATCCCTCGTCTGACCATCTCCTGGTTCGCCCGCGCGCTCAGTCTGAATGTGTCATCTCTCTGCGAACCGACGAACACAACATCCGCACCGGCACCCAGCAGCGCCTTGCAGGCGGACGCCTCGAAACTGCCGCCGTACGATGTGGCGACGATCATGTCGCCCACGCGATCGAACTTCGAACGTTCCATGCTCTTCATTACGGCGATCCGCTCGCTCATCCCCACCTCCGAGCGCGGAAAGTCCATAGCCTCGTCCATACCGATCCCGGTGGCGTCCATGACCTCGGCGAACGCACGTAGCATCTGTGTGTTCGCAAAGGAAAAATGACCACTGTCGGTCAGCATCCCGCAGAGGAGCGCCATGCCGACGTTCCTGCTGATGCCGATCCCGGACTCGCGTATGATGTCGTACACAAGTTCACAGCAGGCGGTCTTGCTGTTGTCGCAGATGAATCGCATACCAGTCCATTTATCCGTGGGTGTGTGATGATCTATTATTATACTGTTCTCGGGAACGGTCACGGACCCGGGCTTGAACTGTTCCGGCGATGAGGTGTCCACGACCACCACCAATTCATATGCGGACAGGTCACACTCGTCGAGCATGGTAGCTCCGAGTTTCTCCATGACCATCTTCGCCACCCTGTCGACACCGCCGGGCGCATAGATGACCGCCGGCGGAAAACACTCAGCGATCGCGTAGGCGGAGCCAGCCGCATCGGTGTCGGCGTTCCCGTGCACCAGTATGACCTTGTTCCTCCCCTTCAGCGAATCGCCCGTGCTCTTGAGCATGATGACGTGATAGGCGTCATATATTTTGTTGTTTCCGCCTACTCATCTCCGAAGAGCGAGGAGAATAACCCTCTCTTCCCCTTCTTTTTGGCGAGACCGGTGAGCAGAATATCCGAATTATATATCCTGACGGTGATGTATATCATCGCTGCGGAGAACAGTGCCAGATATCCGAGGCCGGCCCAGACCATGAACGTATCGCCGAGCATGAGGTTGTTCATGACCATCATCGGATGTGTGAACGGTATCGCGAACAGGGCGGCCTGGAACGCCGAGGGCAGAGTGCTGTAATCGGCGAACATGGTCACGAACATCGGGATCATCGCGAGCACGCTTATCGGCAGGGTCAGCGTCTGCGCCGCCTTGTAATTCTTTACGAACGCGCCCAATATCATACATATCCCGAGTGCGGACAGTATTGCCAGGAATATCATCGCCGCGACGATCAGCCAATCGGTCGCTGCGAGCGTGAGCCCGAGGTCGCTCAGTGATACTGTTCCCGTGCTCCAAACGCTGTTTGTGTAAAAGTACATGCCGATCAGATATGCCGCACCGAACACCAGCCCGGCTATCGCGGAACCCATCAGCTTGCCGCTGACTATCGTCGTCCTTTTCACGGGAAGGGTCAGCAGAGTCTCCAATGTCTTGTTCTCCTTCTCGTTCCCCATGGACGAGATTATCATACCGCCTATCATCGTGATTATTATCATAATGAGGATGGGCATCAGGAACGACTGCGACTGCAGCGCGCCGGAGATGTCCGACGGGGTGTATCCTTCGTACACCTTCCCGTTGAAGAATGTGATGTTCATTCCTTTCGGAGAGTCGACGGGCGACTGCAGGAACACCGGGTTGCTGCCGCCGATGATGCTCGCGGCCGTTCTTGTGTTGATATAAGATATCATCTCACCGATGAGCATAGAGGACATGGCACCGAAAACCCCGGTGTTCACGTCGCTCCAGTAAACTGATATTATCCCCTTTTCCGTCCCGCTGCCTCCGGCTATCGCAGCGATGTTGGCCGAATAATCGGCATCGAAGACGAGCAGCACGGAGATGTTACTCACGTTCATCTCATTCAGTATCGCATGATCGGCGGCACCGTAGAAGCTGCTGTCGAACCATATCACATAATCATCCGACATCCCTCCGTAGAAGTCGTCGATGTAAAGTTTGGCATCATCAAAGTAGGTGCCTCCGTCGCCGCTGAGCACGCCTATCGTCGGCGGTACCGAGAGCTTCTCCGTCTCGGAGCCCAGAAGACCGCCCATCGCCCCGAATATGAGCGCAACGACCAGTATGGACACAACCGACGCCGGCGTCATGAGCTCTTTGAGCTCCTTTCGGATGAGATTCCAAAGGTGGTTCATCCTCTCACCGCCGCTTTTATGAATACTTCCTCCACTGTGCTGACGTTGAATCTCTCCTTCAGTTCGGACGGCGTACCTTCGAGTATCATCCTGCCGCCGTCTATCATCCCGATGCGGTCGCATAGCTGATCCACCTCGAACATGTTATGCGATGACAGTAATACGGACACACCGTCCTTGGCTATGCTGCGAACGATATCCCTGATCTCGAATGCGTTCACGACGTCCAGGCCGGACGTTATCTCGTCGAGTATCGCCAGTTTGGGACCTGGCATTATCGCCCTCGCTATCAGCAGTCTGCGGGTCATGCCCTTGCTGTAGGTGGACACCTTCGAATCTATGCGGTCGCCGAGGTCGGCTATCCGTATGCCGTCCTCCACCATCCTTTCGGCCCCCCCGCCGCCCGAGAAGAACCTGGCCATGAACTTGAGGTACGCACGCCCGGTAAGGTCCTTGTACGCTCCGGCATCCTCCGGCAGGTAGCTGATGCATCTCCGTATCTTATCGGGGTCGGTGCGCATGTTGTTGCCGCATACCCAGACGTCACCCTTTGTCATCGTCAGAAGCGTCGAGATGATCCTGAGTGTCGTCGTCTTCCCGGCACCGTTGGGACCGATCAGCCCGAATATCTCCCCTTCTTTCACGGAGAAACCGATACGGTCCACCGCGAGGTGGTCCCCGTACATCTTGCTGAGATCCTTAACGACGAGCGCATCCGCCATGCGCTTGTGATGGATAACATAGTTAATAGTTTGTTCGCCGGCCGGGTACGGCAGCAGTTATTAACATCTTCCGAATATATTATTAACATGAGACCGCGTACGGTCCGCTGTGATACAATGACCGTGATAAGCATATCTCTGCCGGACGAGAGCGTGGCGGCCCTGGAGAAGATAAGGGAGCATTTGGAACTATCGGGGAGGAGCGAGGCCGTCCGCGCGTCCGTGAAAATCGCCGAAGCTGAGATAAAGGACATGGAGAGGATGGACGGCGACGTGGAAGGCGTCCTGATAATAGTGCACAGCACCCACCATGACCAGTGGATAGGGATGCTGCAGCACAGATACGAGAGCATAATCAAAACGCAGCTTCATTCGCATCTGCAGAACAGGAAGTGCCTGGAGGTCATGATAATCTCCAGCGGCTCCGACGTATTCGAGAGGATGATGAAGGAAATATATGGGGTCGGGAAGGCGGACTACGTCAAATTCGTAAGAAGCAGATGAATCAAAAATGGTAAGGACAGGCTCACTGGGAGCCCATTGATTTGTTTATGGTTTCCTGCAGGCTCTGGAACTTCTCGCGCAGGGATTTCTCCTGGCGGTCCAGCGCCTTGATCCTGATCTCCAGTGTCTCGAGGGCCTCCTCGAGGTCCTTCATCAGTACATCCTTGCTCTCGACCTTTATCAGAAGCGCGCCGACGTTCTTGTACACGTCCCCCGTCGATTTGGAAAGGTCTTCCTTCGTCCTTTCCATCTCCCTTCTCTGCGCTTCCATCTGTATCTTCTGTGTCGCGACCGTCTGTAACTGCTGCTGCACCTGCTGGTACTGGGTGATCTGATTCTGCAACTGTGGGCTGATGTTATTCATTTCTATCACTCATCTCTTTTATGTTTTCCGTTATCCTTATCCATCCGAGGTATGAGTTGAGCGCCGCCCTCATCGCGGAGCAATCCTTCGCGGTCACCCTTATCGTCACCGTATCTCCGTCAACGGAGATATCGGTTTCCGTTCTGGGCAGCCCGCGTCCGATCTCCGGAGAGAGCACGGACATCACTGTGTCCGCGTCCGCGTTCACCGTAAGCGCAGCGCTCAACATGATCGCACTCAATCGGACCTCAGGACCTTCTTGACGTTGGGTCTGTCCTTATAGAAGATCTTCGATCCGCACTTCTCGCACTGAAGCCCCAATGTGCTCACATTCCTTATGGGCTCGTTGCACTTTCCGCATCTGTACAATCACATCACCTCCGCAGTATCACTCGGGCACCTGCGATATCGCCTTCTTGGCGACAGGTGTGTACGCCGCAGCCGCGAATTTCGTGCTGCAGTGCCTGCAAAGCCAGATGCCGCTGCTCTCTCTTTTGACAGAGACGTGGTGGCATACGGGGCATTCATGGCGTATCTTCTGCGTCTTCTCGATGTTCTTCACCCTGTTGCGGATGACCACACCGTACCTCGCTCCGAATCTTCCGGAGCTTCCTGCCTTTACCGTTCTTTTCGTCATTCGTATCACCCGATGATCTTCCGTATCTCTCTTCCCTTCTCGACGGCCATGTCGAGGCACTGCGTCAGTTCGTCGAGGGTTATGGAACCGTCTCCTCCCTTCTGCATCGCACGATAGTTGCCGTCATCGTCCGTCGTTATGGTCAAACGCGCGGAAGATATCTGCTCCTCGTCGAAATTTGGGTCAAGTATTAAAGTATTTCCTATCTTGGCTGCCGTTACCGATATGGGAATGCACGTCGTCGGCAAAGGATGGTTATCCCCCTTCTTGTACTGCTCCGCAGGTACCGTCGCCGTTCTCAGCGCTGACACCGCCGCCAGGTTGGTGGCGTCGAACAGGTTGCCGTCGTAGTTGAGCGCGTAAATATCGATGAAGCACATCCATACCTCCTCGCCTTCCTTTATGCACAGTTTGTCGACGTCGACCATTCCCGATTCGCGTATGCCGCGGTCCACCACTCTCGCGAGCTCGATGGCATTCTCTCCCGGAGGGCCTGACTCGAACAGAGGGTGCGCCATCGGTATGAGCTCCGCACCCGTCGTCAGCACACCTTTCCCAGGAGTGTCGCCGAACGGGGTGCCGGGTATTATCTTGATACCGACGATCACTTCCGTGTTCCCGTATTTGACGATGGCCGATCCGTCGGCACTGTCGATCACGCCGGTCTCGACGGATATCTCACGGGTGTCACCCGGGCTTCTGCCATCTATTCTCCTGCCGTCCTTCAGAAGACCGAGTATGTGGTTCTTCCTTATCTCTGAGATGATAGCCCTACTCATCTGCGCCGACCTCCTTCATCGCCGCTGCGTAACGCCTTTTGAGAGCGTCCTTCTGCAATTCATATATCTCATGGCATGCGGGCACTGCCATTGAGATGGCCGTGTCGAACTCCTCGCGGGTCATGTTCCCGTCCATCTGTAGCAGTACGATCTCATTCGTCTTCGGTATGATCGCGATCGGAACGTCCGCCTGTCCGAAGTTGTCCTCTTCCTTGTTCAGGTCCAGTAACACTTTGCCGTCCGCCTTTCCGACCGCGATGGACGGTATGATGTCGCGCATCGGTATGCCTGCGTCCGCCAGCGCGACGGATGCTGCCGTAAGCCCGGCGCATCTGGTCCCCGCGTTCGCCTGCATTATCTCGATGTAGACGTCTATCGACGCCCTCGGATACAATTCGGTGAGCACAACGGCCTCCAGTGCCTCGGCGATTATCTTTGATATCTCCACCGACCTTCTGTCCGGTCCCGGCCTTTTACGGTCGCTGACCGAGAACGCCATCATGTTGTACTTGCACTGAATTATCGCCCTCGTCGGATTCTGAAGATGCCTCGGGTGACACTCCCTCGGTCCGTAGACCGCTGCGCGCACCTTGTTCTTACCTATCTCGACGTATGCGGACCCGTCCGCATTCTCCAAAACGCCGGCTTCAATCTTTATGTCCCTCAATTCTCCGGCCTTCCTGCCGCCGAGCCTTATGCCTTTTTTGTTAACCAATTCCAAATTTGATTGTCCGCTCATGATCATTCCTCCTCCGGTTTGATCTTTGACTCGATGAACTCCTTTACCCTCTCGGTAAGGTTGCTCGTCTGTGCTTCCCGTTCTATCATCTTTATCGCGTCCACGGCTACCGTCACGTCATCGGCGTCGCCGTCCACCCATATGCGTCCGTTCTGACCGACGAATATCCTGCAGTCGGTCATGTTCTTTATCATCTGTATCATCGACCCGCTCTTCCCGATGACCCTGGACACTTTGGAGTGGGCGATCTCGACGATCTGCCCCTCCTCGAGCTTCCTGAGCCCCGAGTCGTTCATGGTCACCTGTATCTTCATGCTCTCGTCGACCATGAGGATCTTCGCCATTATCGTGTCGCCTATCCTCAGGAACCTTGACGTGTCCCCGAACTCCACTTTCCATGGCACCTCGTTCACATGCAACGGTGCCGGGTAGGGCGAGTTGATGTCAACAAGCCAGTTCGACGGTCCGATGTCCGCTATCATTCCTAAGACCATGTCACCGGGCGCCGGTATGTACCTTCCCCTCAGCGGTATTATGCTGACGGTGCCGGAGAACACGTTCTTCACGCCCAATCTGGACGCATATATCTTTCCGTCAAGCACGTACGTGCCGTTCCCAGGTCTCAATCCGCTGTCATCCAGCAGATCTCCCGGAACGACCACTTCGCGTGTCTGTCGGTTATCCACTCTGTTCATTTTTATCACTTCTCGAATCTGATCACGAGAGGAGCTTCACGCTCGCGTGCCCTCTCGTCCTGTCGTTCAGCCTTGCGGTCAGCTCCGTGATCACGCCCGCGGGTATCACCATCACGCCGATCCAGGAACCGTCCGCCTGCCATTCCTCTCTTTCAACAACTCCGTGGCTCACAAGGTCGTCGAAACATTTTCCGTAGTCGTCCGCCTTGAGTTTCACGGCTATCCTGCTCTTCTCGAATTTTATCGGTATGAGGGGGCGCAGCAGGTGCATCGCCTCCTCCACTTGTGATTCCACGGACCTGAATGGGTCCACGTGGAATCTTGCCTCCGTCAGCGCCAGCTCTATCCTCGTCGGCGGATGCGGGGTCTTTGTCTGCGGGTTTATGGCGTTGCGTGCTATGTACGCGACGATGCGGTTGCGTTTTGCCTCCAGCATCTCCTTCCTTTGCTCCGCCGTGACCTGTATCTCGCCCTTCGCGACTATGCGCATGGCGATCTCGCCGATCTCACCGGTCCCGAAGACCTCCTTTATCTTCTCCTCGGTCTGATGGGTGCCCTTGCTCGCGTTCTTGAACACAGCGTCCACCGCCAGATGGTCCGTTATGCTCACTTCCTTTCCGTCCCTCAGCAGTTTCACTATGTTCGGATCCAAAAGTATCTCGAACGTCTCGCCGTGAGACTCAAGCTTCGCAACGACCGCGTCATCCAGGCTTACCATCCGAATTCCTCAAAGCTTTTTTATGAAGCCTTCGAGCTCGCTCTCGGTAAGTCTTTTGAACTTGCGGTCGCCGTCGACCACGCCTATCTCCACGGTCTGTGCGGTGAGATCCTCGTCGATCGCGGCCTTAAGAGCCTTTATGCCGAGCAGCATGGCATCATTGTATGCCATGTTGTCGCTGAAGTCTTTCTCGAACATCTCCATCACGACGGGGCGACCGGCACCGATGCAGCCTGCCCTGTAAGCGACGAGCGCGCCCGACGGGTCCGTCTCGAAGAGATGGGACCCGAGGTCGTCGACACCCGCCATCAGCAGTGCGGTGCCGAAAGGCCTCACTCCGCCGTATTGGGTGTAGTTCTGCTTGAAATCACATATCTTCTTCACGAGCCCCTCGACGCTTATGTTCTCGCCGTACGTGATCTTGTGGATCTGCGCATCCTTTCTGGCCTGGTCGACGAGTATCCTCGCGTCCGCGACGAGACCGGATGTCGCGCATCCGATGTGGTTATCGATGTGGTATATCTTCTCGATCGATCTGGGCTCGACAAGTCTGCTGGGCACACGTTTGTCGACGATAAGTATAACGCCGTTCTTGAATTTCAGTCCGATCGTGGTCGTACCTTTCTTGACGGCCTCGCGGGCATACTCTACCTGGAACAGCCTTCCGTCGGGGGAGAACACGGTTATCCCTCTGTCGTATGCCATTTGTCCTGGTTGCATTTGATCATTTCCTCCTTCTGTTCAACCCCGTTAGTTTAAGGGAGTATTTATGCCTTACATTCTCTTCTTAGGGCGGAGTCTCTCAAGCTCAGGGTACAGCCCCCTCAATGTCCTCAATGTGCCGGACGTTCTGAGGGATACGGATGAGGGGTCCGCCAGCCGCACGATGTCAACGGTCACGGTAACGGCGTCGTGCGGACATCTGACGACGCCCCATCCCTCCGCGCATTGAATAACATACGGAGGGTCGCCACAGACCTTCCGGAGAGCGGATATGAGCGACTCCTTTGTAAGGCCTGTGCTCACTGTGAACGCGATGTACCGTCTTCTCCCTCTTTTCTCCTTCACGACCATGTCCAATATCCTCCGAGGTCACCGCCTGTCGCGGCCTTTGCATACGTCATATTCGGTGCCGCATCTCCCGCACACCGGATCGCTCACGCTCAGCGCGTTACCGCATCCGCATGTGAACGTCCCGTCCCGGTTCACCACCGCTCCGCACCCGCAGACGCTGCCGGCAACATCCGCGCCGCACGACGGACAGGTCACGCAATCAGGAGTATCGCGGACCAACTCCTCATACGGTGCCTTGCAGTAGGGGCATGCACCGACGGGTTCCGCGCACGCGTCATGGAACGCCTGCCCGCAGCCGCATCTCGCGAGGATATCCTCTTTGGAGACGGCGCCAAAGCATATGCCGCACAGGCCCTCCGTCCTCTTTTTTGGGGGTGCGCGACCGTTCTCAGCAAAGCCGGACGAGTCCTTTCTCGCTCTCATGAGTACGAGCAGAACGGCTAGAAGCGCCGCCGCGGTACCGGCGGCGATCGCCGCCAACATGAGATCGTTCATACATCCCGATGTGCGAACAGCAATAAATCTTCTTCATCCGCATCACTGAGAAATATGGTTCGTTCAATTACGAAGCAATTTCGTACAAGACGCATAAACGGTAGTAAAAATACTACATAAATATAACCTGTCACACTTCAAAAAACAAATGTCTGGCTCTGTAAAATTTCAAAGGATATTCGCCACGAACGCCGACTTTTTTCGCCAAACTTTGACGGTTCTCTTACTATACGAGACGGTAGATATATTAATGTTACGTAGAAAGAGTTAAAGTACCCTCACTGTATTCGTCTTTTTCAGTTCCAAACACTATGGATATAACGGAGGCATAGATTTGACAAAATCAGCATTGGTTATTGGTGGAGGAATAGCAGGGATCCAAGCTTCGTTGGATCTTGCGGACAGGGACATCCATGTCTACCTCGTCGAGAGAGATGCGACGATAGGCGGAAAGATGTGCCGTCTCGACAAGACCTTCCCGACGAACGATTGTTCCGCATGCATCCTCTCGCCGAAAATGGCGGATTGTAACGGTCATCCGAACGTGGATGTTCTGACCTATTCCGAGGTCGTCAAGGTCGAAGGAAAGGCCGGGGACTTCAAGGTGACCGTAAGGAAAAAGCCGAGATACGTCAACATGGACGAATGTACCGGCTGCGGCGACTGTATCACAAAGTGCCCGGCGAAGAACATACCTGATGAGTATGAGTACGGGCTCACCACGAGAAAGGCGATATACATACCTCATGCACAGGCAGTTCCGAGGGTCGCTCTCATCGACCCAGCGTTCTGCCGCAAGATACTGAACGACAAGTGCGGTCTCTGCGAGAAGGCGTGCGGTAAGAAAGCCATCAACTATGCGGACAAAGAGGAATTGGTAACGCTCGACATCGGTTCGATCGTCTGTGCGACCGGATTCCAGACATGGGACGCTAAACTCTCCACCGAATACGGTTACGGAAGGTTCGCGAATGTCGTCACCGCAATGGAATTTGAGAGGATGATGTGCGCCTCCGGTCCGGATCACGGTCACATAAAATGTCCGTCGAACGGTGAGGCGCCCAAGAAGATAGCATTCATACAGTGCTGCGGTTCCAGAAGCGAGAAGAAAGGATCGCAGAAGTACTGTTCATCGGTGTGCTGCATGTACGCCACGAAGCAGGCGATAATCACAAAGGAGCACGCCACTGTAGACGAGGACATATTCTTCATGGACATAAGGTCCTACGGGAAAGAGTTCGAAGCGTACATCCACAGGGCAGAGGATGAGTACAAGATAAAGATGCACAGGTCGTCGCGCGTGGCATGCGTGGAAGAGGACCCGGAGACGAAGAGGTTGAAGGTCTCGTTCACGGACGCCGCAGGCGACCCGCAGACGGCGGAATATGATCTCGTAGTGTTATCCATAGGCCTCAACCCGCCGACCGGCGCGGAGGAGTTCTCCAAGATACTGGGCATCGACCTCAACAAGTACGGGTTCTGCGACACCAAGGTCTCGGACCCGCTCTCGACGAGCAGAGAGGGAATATTCGTCACCGGCGCCTTCGCAGCGCCGAAGGACATCCCGACATCCGTCGCGGAGGCATCCGGTGCGGCAGGGAAAGCAGGTGCGTTCATAGTGGACAAGAACTTCGTCCCGTGCGCCCCGAAGCAGTTCCCCGAGGAGAAGCCGACCGCGGGCATAGAGCCGCGCGTCGGCGTATGGGTGTGCTCATGCGGTACCAACATCGGCGGTACCGTGAGCGTCGACGAGGTCTCCGAATATTCGAAGAAGCTCCCGTTCGTCGTACACTCCGCAAAATCGATGTACGCGTGCGCGCAGGACTGCCTGCAGGAGATAACCCTGGCGATAAAGGAGCACGACCTCAACAGAGTGGTCGTCGCTTCATGCACGCCGAGGACGCATGAGCCCCTGTTCAGGAACGCATGCAAAGAAGGCGGTCTGAATCAATACTTATGCAACATGGCCAACATCCGTGACCAGTGCTCGTGGATCCACATGCACGAGCCCGAGAAGGCCACGGCCAAATCCAAGGACCTTCTTAGGATGGCCATAGCCAAGGCGGCTCTCCTCGAGCCGCTCGAGGGGACGAGGATACCCGTCACGGGATCGGTCGCCATAATAGGCGGCGGCATCACCGGCATGTCCGCGGCACTCGACGTTGCGGCACAGGGATTCCCCGTGTACCTCGTGGAGAGGGGCGCGAACCTGGGAGGATCATACTCAAAATACGCGGGAGTGAACTACTCCGTCGACGGCGTCAACCTCGGCGAGTTTGTCACGGACCTTGTGAAGAAGGTGGAGGCTAACGAACTCATCAAGGTGTTCAAGAACACCAAGGTGAAGGACATCCCCGGATTCGTCGGTAACTTCAAACTTCAATTGGAATCCGAGGAGTACCCGGTCGGTGCAGTCATACTCGCGGTGGGCGCGTCCGAGTACAAGCCTACTGAGTTCAACTACGGCAAGGACGACAAGGTCATGACCTTGACGGAGGCCGAGCTGGCCGTCGGTAAGGGTACGTTCAAAGGAAAGGACGTGGCGTTCATACAGTGCGTCGGATCGAGGGACGGCAATACCAAGTACTGCTCCAGGACGTGCTGCGCCAATGCGCTCACCAACGCCATCGCGATAAAGAAGGCGGACCCGTCCGCCAACATATCGGTGTTCCACAAGGACATCAGGACGTACGGGTTCCGCGAGGAGCTCTACAACGAGGCATCGTCGCTCGGCGTGAGATTCCTCAGGTACAAGGACGGCGACGGTCTTCCGGCGTACGGAGGGAACAGCGTAAAGGCATTCGATACGATACTCGGCAAAGAGGTCGAGGTCCCGGTGGACCGCGTTATTCTCAGCTGCGGTACAACTCCGGACAGAGAGGAGAAGGAAGAGCTCGCAAAGATGCTCAAGGTCCCGATAAGCAAGGACGGCTTCTACTTCGAGGCCCACCAGAAACTGAGACCGGTGGACTTCGCAACGGAAGGAGTGTT
>WQZJ01000007.1 GCA_009780795.1 Methanomassiliicoccaceae archaeon | reverse complement strand
CGCCACCAGCACCCAGTTCAGGGACATCCTGAACGCGGCAGCGGCGAGGAAGAAGAACAGCATTACCTGCGCGATGAGCGCTACACCGTGCACAACGGCGGCGGCTATGACTAGATTGACATCCGTGGCCTCTTTGATTACGAACGAATCGCTGGAGAAGAGGAGCATCATCAGAGCAGTGCATATCAATAGAGATGAAGCGGACAGCACCGCTGCCTGGGACGCGCCCGGCGAACAATACCATAAAGCGGGAACGGCGATGAGCAGCGCAGCAGCGCACACACCTATTGTCATTCCCTCGCCGTACCAAAGCGCCGCCAGCAGCGCGACCACGGCCGCGATCATGTTGGCGATGAACGGCGCCTTGTCCCTGAGCATGGACGCTTGACCGTTACCCTGTTATATTTATCTTACGGGCGAGGATGCGAGCAGATGGCTGTTCATCGTTAACTTGGGTTCCGTAATACAGACAGACAACGTTCACGCACGGACCTTGCGATGTGATACAATAGTAGCAGCAACAAGACGTTCTTTACGATTATTACCGTCAAGCCTATGTTCACGACAAGAGCGTTGCTCGGTTCCGAGAGAGCTGTGCCTCCGCCCACGTAACCGCTAAGGATCGCGAACTGCACCTGGGCTGCGATAACGCATGCAATGAACAGAATGTACGTGGTCCTTTTGTTGACCCGATCGGGAGTGAACATCATCAGCATGAGCAGAAACGGTATGGTCCACAACAGATACTGTGTGGACATTACCTTTCCGACGATGATGAAGGTCATCACGGATATCAGGGAGAACCCCGCGAGAAGATACAGTCGGTCGCTCTCGTCCCCTTTGCCTTTGGTGCCCCTGAGCACGTACGCATAGATTACATAGACGAACAACACGCACACGCCCATTAGCGGTGTCAACCATGAGGCAACGGCATCTGGTACCGGTCCGATGATGTTGTCCGAACCGAATGAATATTCAAAATTCCTGTCCACGAGCCCCATCATGATGAACGGGTACAGGAGTGACGCCGCAACGGACTCTATCTGCATCGGGCGCTGTGAATGATAATCTATGAAATACGTCAGCAGATCGGGCTGCAGCAGCACTACCGGTAGAATGACCACTGCACATATGGCGGCGAACGCCGCCGTTCCTTTCAGCGCCTCTCTCTTGTTACCGTCCATCAGCAACGGTATCAGGAATATTGGGAACAGTACCGCGGGATACAGCTTTACCATCGTGCCCAGCGCCAGCATGATGAACGCCAGCGCATATCTCTTTGTGACGTAGCAGTACAGCGCGAAGAGCGTGAACACCACCGGTATTATGTCATATCTGTCCGCCACGAACTCGAACATTATGACCATGAGCATCGTATATACCAGCATGTACAGTTTCTGATTCTTTCCGAGCTTCTCGGCTATCTTTGACACCAGGAGGAGTCCGATCATAAAGAAGACCGCTATCATCACGATGAACCCAGCACCGTACCCCGTCGGGTCGGCGGCGAACAGACGCGGTATCAGGAAGAACACCAACGCGAGCGGGGGGAACTCCAGTGCTGGGACGATGCCATTGAACACATCGTTAGCATTTTCGAAACGGAACGACATGAGCTCCGAATCCATGTCGAAGAACGTTACCACTGTGAAAAATATCACACATCCGACGGCAAAGATCACGCTTATGACCAGCTGAGTCCTCTTTATCTCGTCGGAGAAGAACCCCATGGCGCATGTATGCGCTTATCATTATTTATAGCAAAGGAAGTGGTCCGTGTGCCCCGCCGTCGAGCCTCCGAACGGCATATCATTAAAAGTTCGACAACTGATACGTCAGTGATGGACGTAAAGAAAGTGACCGCGGATCACAGGGAGGCGTTGCTCTATGTCTTCTTCGGAGCCTTTACCGTTCTGGTCTCATGGGTATCCTACGCGGTGTTCGTGTGGTTCGATATAAACCTCAGCGTGAGCAACATCCTCTCATGGGTATGCGCCGTCTTTTTCGCATTCGTTGTCAATAAATGGTTCGTGTTCCGGGCCCGGTCCACCAAGAAGAAGGTAGTGGCCAAGGAATTTGGGTCGTTCTTCGGCGCCAGGATATTCACGGGCATAATCGCTGCGCTACTTTTTCCGGTGCTTCTTACCGTCGGTATGGACGGCTCCCTTTTCGGAGTGGACGGCTTTCCGGCGAGGATGCTCACAAGCCTGGTGGAGATAATGCTGAACTGGATATTCAGCAAGTATTTCATCTTCGTGAATAAAACGAAGGCGGAGAGGTCCGAGTGATCCTACATGGATGCATCCGATGGTTGAAATATCAACATATCATTGACCAACCGCAGGATTGTGTGATATGTTCAACATCGGGGATTGGATGTACGACCTTCTCGGACCGAACAGTGCGGTCCTCGTGATCCTCTTCATATTCCTGATATTCCTTATAGACGCGATAGCGTTCCCCACACTTCCGGAGTTATTCTTCATAATCGGCTTCATGTACGACCCTTCACTGGAGTTCGGGCTGCAGCTGCTGCTGGCGGCAGCAGCCGCCGAGGTCATCGGAGTGTCGTCGCTGTATTACGTCGTCGAACGTATACGTGTGCCGGAACGGATCAAAAGGATCGCCGACAGATATGTGAAGTTCCTGGTATGCAGCGATGAACGTATGCTGCTCGTGAACAGAGCGGCACCGATGATCCCGTTCGCCGGTGCATTCATCAGTCTGATCGATAACTGGAAGCTTTCAAAAGCGCTGTTCTACGTTGTACTGGGTTGTTTGGTGAAGTACGGTCTTATCATGATGATGAGTAACTTCTTCTTCGAATATTTCACTGAAGGGGATGCACAGCTGTACACCATAATACTGATAGTCGCGGTGATAGCGATAAGCATCGTCGCGGCGTTCCTGAAAAAGAGAAAGGGAGGCCTTACAAGTGAAAATTGTTGATGTGAACCCGTTCTTCTATCCGTTCGCGGGAGGTATCGAACACAGGATGCATGATACGTGCAGACTTCTGGCGGAGAGGGGGCACGATGTCACCATACTCACCGGAAGACTACCTGACACCGAGGAACGGGAGGAACGAGATGGATACAAGATAGTGAGACTAAAGTCGAGGCTGATAAACGTGTACAACCCTCCGTTCATATCATCCAAGAACGTCCTGGAGACGCTGAACGAACTTGATGCGGATATCGTGAATTACAACTACAGATGGGCTCCGTCCTACAATAAGGACCTTGCCGGTTACAAAGGAAAGAAAGTGTTCACCTATCACAACATGTGGGGTGAGGGGACCGGACTTACCGGTAAGATATCGGAGATACAGGACAATCGGTTCCGTAAATGTCTGAACACGTTCGATCACATAATATGTGTGAGCGATTTCGTCCGGAACGATCTCATCAGACGCGGGATACCTGAGGAAAGAACGACCACCGTCCCGAGTTGCCTGTGCTCCTTCCCTGATGTGGGAAATGGTGACGGAGATTTCATCCTGTCACTGGGCCGTCTCGTCAGAACGAAGGGGTTGGACCATCTTGTGAAGGCGATGAAGAACGTTGACACGAAACTTGTGATATGCGGCAAGGGCCCGGAGGCCGGGCGGCTGGCGAAGATGATAGAAAGGAATGATCTCAGCGACAGGATAGAGATGAAGGGATACGTATCCGAGGAAGAGAAGGCGCATCTAATGGGATCGTGCAAGTTCTTCGTCATGCCCTCTCTCTTCGAATCGTTCGGGCTGGCGGCTGTTGAACTTATGTCATACGGGCGGCCGGTGGTATGCACGAACGTGAACGGCCTGCCGGACACCGTCCGCGGGGGCGGCGTCATCGTCTCGCCGGGAGATCCGGAAGCATTGGCGGATGCGATGAACGGGTTGCTCGATAACGTCGATAGAAGAGAGGAATTGGCAAAAGCTGCGAGGGCCCAGGCGGAGATATTCAATTGGGACGATAATATAACGAAGATAGAGAAGGTCTACGAGAACGTCATCGGATGATGTTCCGTCCCCGTAACAGTTCCTCGTACAGTTCCGACAGCCTCACCGCACACGATGATACGGACATCGACTCCGCGGACGATCTTGCATTGACCCTCACGGACGGTCCGCACGTCAGACATGAGCGCATGGCATCCGCACATTCCTTCGGACCGCCATTGAACAGGAAACCATTCACACCGTTCTCGATCGAATCGGCGAACGCTCTCTTGTCCGCGCAAGCGACCGGAAGGCCGCATGCCATCGCCTCCAATGCTGAGAGTCCTTGGGTCTCGAATTCCGATGCGGAGACGAAAAGATCGGCGGCCGCATACAGATCGGGCATCTCATCATCGGGAACGAAACCCGCGAAGATCACCCTGTTCCCTACGCCTTCTCTGACCGCCAAGGCAGCGAGGCTCTCCTTCGCCGGTCCGTTGCCCGCTATCAGAAGTTTCACATCGTCGATGTGACGAAGCGCCTCTATCACCACGTCTATCCTCTTCTCGAACGACAATCTCCCGACGTACAGAGCGACCTTGTCGTTCTGAATTCCATATCTTTCCCTTATCGCGGTGCCGTCCCCGTTCACGTTGAACCTGGTCGTATCAACACCGGTCGGTATTATCTCCGTCCTCTTCGGTTTGACCCTGTTACCGAGCAGTTCATCTATCGTTGACCGCGATGGTGCGATGATCGCGCCCGGCCTCTTCAAAAAGTTCCTGAGATATAGCCAGACCAGTTTTTTCTGAGCTTTGATCGGTATCCTGAGCGGGGAGTAATACTCTATGGCATCCCCTACCATCGTATGGAACGTGAGTACCGTCGGTATCTTCAGCGTCCTCGCAACTATGAGCGCCTTCAGCGCCATCAACGCCAACCCGTGTATATGGATCACATCCGGATCGATCGATCTGATCACATCCAACTTGTTGGACGGATACAGCGGGACGAAGTATCCCGGATAGCTCTTGAACCCGGCGGCCGGGAAATAACGGACGCCTTCCATCCTCTGGTCCTTGCCGGGGTCCGGCGCGACCACCACCACCTCGTGACCGAGTTTCTCTAGACCTTCTTTCGCAATGGTTATCGACGTGACCACGCCGTCCCTCGTCGGGTAATAGCTGTCGGTGATCATCGCGATCCGCATATGACTGCGAGACCGTATGGATTAATAAATATAACCGCGACGCGAGGAAAGGATGTAATATGCGGACACATATGAACGTACATGCAAGAAGGGTGCACCGTTATCCTCCCGACATACGAGGAGGAGGCGAACATAGGCAGGATGATAGAGTGTCTCCGCAGCCTTTACCCAGATTTTCACATACTCGTGATGGACGACAATTCTCCGGACAGGACGAAGAGCATCGTCGAAGAGATAATGAAGAATGACGCGAACGTCAGGTTCATAACGCGTGACATAGACGATAAAGGATTGTCGGCCAGCATAATTCACGGTATACTGGAAACGAACACAGAGTTCTTCATCAACATGGACTCCGACTTTCAGCATCCTCCGTCCTCGCTCAAGGATATTCACGATTTACTGACGGCCGGCGCGGACCTCGTGATAGGTGTAAGGAAGGACAGAACGGCATTGAAGTTCAAACGATGGCTTGGTTCGTGGATAGCACACACAATGGCCGCCCTTACGCTGAAGTTCGCCGGGAAACAGAGTAGTAGCGACATCATGAGCGGTCTGTTCGGAGGAAGGGCCGATGTGTTCATACCTGTCATCAAAGAACATGAACCTAAATTCGAGAGAAGGGGGTTCAAGACGCTCTTCGATCTCCTCAAATTTGCACCCTGTGACATAAAGATAGAGGAGGCGTTCTTCGAGTTTGGAGAGAGGCAGGGAGGGGAATCGAAGATCGGTTCCAAGATAATATTATCGATATTGCGGCAATGCGGACGGCTCGGAAGGTCTGCCGCCAAACTGCTGGGCCGTCTGAAGGGATGACCGCTTAATTTAATACTCCCGATGCCGTACGCTGACTGAATGCTTTCGGTCTCTGTCTGTATCTGTGCCTACAACGAAGAGAGCAACATCGAGCACACCGTGCGTTCCCTGTTCTCTCAGACGACGAATGGTTTCGAAATGACCGATGTCATCGTCGTGTCCAGCGGGAGCGCCGACCGGACGGACGAGATTGTCATGTCGCTGACGAAAGAGTTCCCGTCGCTGGAGCTTCTGCGACAGGAAAAGAGAATGGGAAAGAACTCCGCCATCAACGAATTCCTGGAGAGGAAGAGGGGCGATATCTGCGTTCTCCTGAACGGTGACAACATACTGCGGGATGAGCTTTCACTGTATAATCTGGTCTCGCCGTTCAATGATCCGAAGGTGGGCATGGTCGGCGGACGGCCGGTACCCACGAACGACCCAAAGGAACTGATGGGGTTCGTGTCGCATATGATATGGACGATGCATCATCACGTTTCGATGAGAGATCCGAAGATAGGCGAACTGGTGGCGTTCAGGGATGTGGGCGCACGCATCCTCTCTGCGCTGCAACTAGACGAGGATATACTGAGAATGGAGATTGAAAAAGAGGGATACGCATCGGTATACGCGCCCGGCGCGGTCGTCCTGAACCGCGGCCCGGAGACGGTCAAGGATTTCATAACACAGAGGGTGCGAATAAACGCAGGCCTCGAATATCTGCAGAAGGAGCTCGGCTGCTCCGTATCCACATGGAACAAGGGACTGCTGCTCCGTGCCCTTGTGGGTTCTGTGCGCGACCTCGGGTTCCGTCCGTTCAAGATGTCGTTCGGGATCATACTGGAGGTAGTAGCCAGAGGCAGGGCGAAGACGCATGTGTCCGCGAACAGGGGCTTCATGACCGTGTGGGATCATGCAGGAAGCACTAAGAGGGTAAAGAAGGACTAACGCAATATTTTATCCACTGCGTCGTTGAAATTGAGACCGGTATCCACTTTGATTGGCGTGCATCCTATAGCCTTACCAAATCCTACGTCAGCGTCGCTGTTGCCTATCATGAACGACGCCCTTGTGTTTATCTTGTGTTTCATGACGGCTGCGGCACCCATCCCCGCTTCGGGTTTCCGGCATCCGCATCCGTCGTCCGGATGGTGTGTGCAGCAGAATATGTCGTCTATCCTGCCACCGCCTCGTTCGATGTCCGAGATCATCTTCTCATGTATCCTTGCCAGATCGCTCTCTGAGAATTTACCTCTGGCCACTCCGGATTGGTTGGTCACCACTATCACCAGATAGCCGGCGTCGTTCAATCTTTTTATTGAAGCGGGCACACCGTCGAATAATATCAGGTCCTCCGGGCGGCTGCAGTACGGGACATCCTTGGCTATCGTGTCGTCGCGGTCCACGAACACTGCTTTCCTGCCGAACAGTCCGAACTCGGTGATACCGCATATTATGTGACCTGCGGTCATGTAGCCCTCCTGTATCCTGGGCGTCTCGTCCGACGGTATGATGAGTGCGTGGTCCGCCATATCCTTCATCGTACCGCCCCGGCCGGTGAACGATATCGTGATCGCTCCCCTCTGTTTGGCGGCCTTCATTGCCTCTATGACGTTCTTGGACCTCCCGGATGTTGAGATGCATATCACCGCATCACCTTTTACCGCGAAGGCCTCCACCTGTTTTTTGAACACGTCATCAAATGAATAGTCATTACCGATCGCCGTCACCGGCGCTATGTTGGACAGGGACATCGCGGGCATCGGGTCACGGTCCATGAGATAGCGACCGGTGAACTCCGCGGCCAGGTGCTGCGCGTCCGCGGACGACCCGCCGTTGCCGAGGAATATTATTTTGTTACCGTTCTTTATGACCCTGATAAGGACGTCAGCTATCTTACCTATCGTTCCGGCGTCGATGCCGGCTATTACGGACGCGCTTCTCGCGAGCTCGTCGGATATCAGCGGTATCATTCCTTATGCCTCCATGTCTGCACACCGTCCTTCTCAAACGTGAAATCTGTCATGGTAGCGCCCATCTTCTTCAGACTCTTGGCGACTATGTGCTTCTTATCGTACTCGCAGATGAAGTACATGAAACCTCCGCCGCCCGCTCCCGATATCTTCCCGCCGACCGCGCCGGCGCCGATCGCCGCCTCGTAGCATTTGTCCAGTGAACTGTTCGTAACGTCAGGTGTGAACCTCTTCTTCTGTTCCCATGCCTGGTTCAGTATCTCGCCGAATTCTTTCACGTTGTCGCGCATGAGGGCGTTGCGCCCCTCGACGGCGAGCCTCTTGGCGGCGTCCAGAGCATCTATGTTTACGCCTTCGGCGTACCTTGTCATCTGCGAGTCGATTATGTTCGCCGATTCTCTCGATCTGCCTGTGTAGCACAGCAGAGAGCAATACTGAAGCTCGTTTATCGTATCATCCTTCAGACGGACATTCTTTACCCTGACGCCGTCCTTACCGAACTCCATCAGATTGAATCCTCCGAATACGGCCGCGTACTGGTCCTGTTTACCGCCCCGCAGCCCCAATTCCTCTCTTTCGAGTTTGAACGCCAGTTCCGCAAGCTCGTAGTTATTCATTCCCATACCCAGCCATTCGGTGACCGCGCCCAGTATCGAGACGACCACTGTCGACGAGCCTCCGAGACCGGAACCGGGTGGGGCGTCCGAATGTATGAACACATCGTACCCGGCGGTTATGTTGAAATGGTTGCTTACTGCCTTGATAAGATCCATATTGCCGTCATACCTCAGCGGACCGCCGTCGAGGGGCGCCTCGAACGTCCCGTAGTCCAGGGACCTTATGCTCAGTCGGTCACCTCCGTTGGGGACTATGGTGCAGTACGCATATTTATCGATGGTCGTGTTGAACACCCTTCCGCCTCTCTCGGACGCGTACGGCTCGACGTCGGTCCCCCCTCCGGCCACGCCTATCCTCAGCGGCGCCCTTGCCCTTATGAGTTCCTTCACTGCGTCCCCCTCCTTGTTTCGTTCTCGCCGATCACCGTACCGTCGGCTATGACTGAGCCGATGACGGACGCTCCTTTCTGAATAACGCATGCCTCACCGATTATGCTGCCCGATATCTCGGCTCCGGTGATCGTGCACCCGGCCATTATCAATGAGTCCTTTACCTTTGAACCGATGATCCTCGATCCGGCGGATATGACCGTGTCCGATATCTCGCAATCGATTGCTTCCGCACCTGCGCCCAGATAGAACGTTCCCGCGATCTTTGATCCGCGGACCGCATCACTGTGATCCGTCCTCCCCTTCCGCCGGGCGGCGGCTATGTTCGCACCGAACAGGTCGGCGGGCCTGCCGACATCCATCCATAATCCGTTAAGAATGTGCCCCTGTACCTTGTACCCTTTATCGATAAGGTCTATTGTCAATTCTTTGGAGAAGTCGTACATCTCTCCTTTCGGAACGTATTTGAGTATGTCCTTATCGATGACATACACGCCCGCATTCGCCAAATTGGATATCTCCTCTCCTGGTTTCGGTTTCTCCTGGAACTCCAATATCCTTCCCGTTCCGTCGAGTCTCGCAACACCGAACTCATTCGGACGTTCCACTTCTATCAACGATATCGTTAACGATGCACCGGATGTCTCATGCTCCTCCAATTCCTTCTTCAGATCGATGTCCGCGAACACGTCGCCGTTCACCGCCACGAACACGTCGTCCAGCTCTTCTTCGAGCAGCTTTATCGCACCGGCGGTCCCCATCGGTGTCTCCTCGTACGAATACACTATCTCAATACCTAATTCGGAACCGTTGCCGATCGCTTCGGCCATCTTCTCCGAACGGTAGCCGCATGCGAGTATCACCTTCTCTATCCCGCCTTTCGCCAATGATTCTATGAGGTAGGATAGACACGGCCTGTCCAGAACAGGGAGTATCGGTTTCGGACGGTTGTCTGTGAGCGGCCGGAGCCTCGTTCCCTTGCCGCCGACCATCACCACTGCCTGACGTATCTTCATCGCACACCCTATCGCTTAGGAATTAATCCTTTTTGTGCTCGCGTGACGGAAATTTCACGGAGACCGCGTTTATTCCCACCGGTATTCCCAACGCCGCAGCCACCGGTGCGCACTTCGACCTGAGGATGAATGCTATCGGTATCGTAACATCCTGATCCGAAAGCGACTCGAAATTGGCCATCCCCTTCGCTATCATCAGGTCAGCGGATATGATCTTGTTGCGCAGGTCCTCGGTAAGCGAATCGATGCACACACCTATCCTGAACTCGGAGGTCGTGTGCATCTCGTCCACTTCCTTGTCCAGTCCGATGCGCTCTGCGTCGCTAAGTGTCACGTCATTCAATACGGCTTCGCCTCTGACGACACCTATAACTTTGATGCCGCTCCTCTTTATCTCTCTGATCAGAAGCTTGTCCAACTGGGACTCTCCGCAGTTATCGAACAGATAAACGACACTCTTTGACTTTGACAGTATCTCCTTCACGACATCGGTCTGATCATATCCGATCCCCTGGCTCAGCAGCGTCCCGAACTCCTTCCTGAACATGTCCGGGTCATCTATCGCCTCGGCGATGCCGAAATCCATTATGTTGCCTATCGACGCGATGAGTACCGCCTCCCTTAGGCGGTCTGAAGATGATGATATGAACTCCTCCGCATCATGAATATATTCCTCGGCCACCTTGTCCGCACGTACCTTCAGTTCCAGATATGGATCTTTGACGCCCATCGCGGCGTATGCGGCACGGTGGACCTCTGTTGCCATTTCAGCGGAGTTCCTCCCTTCTCTCAGCCCGATGGAGAATGCTTCCGCCGCTGCTCTCAAGGCATTCAGCTCCGTGCCGTTGCCCGCAAGTTCCGCCTGGAACAGCACACGTCTCAGGAGACACGGCACGCATTCCGGTCTTATGTCCATGTTCCGCGGACCGCATTCCTAATATTATAACATGTGCGCCCGAGTTATATTCGCTGCGAGGAGACCAATGCTGTTTATATATAAGCAAAATTATCGGTCTGCTCATGGCAAAGGACAAGATATGTTCATCATGCGGTGTGAGGCTTCTCGGACACGGCAACACATTCTTCAAGTGCCCCCAGTGCGGCGGCGTTGAGATCGGAAGGTGCGCACAGTGCAGGGACCAGGGCATCACGTACGAATGCGAGAAATGCGGATTTAAAGGACCGTGATCCCATGGGAAAGATAGCGGCCACCTATGACCTCATGCCCGAGAGCACCGACGTACCTCTGGAATCGGTCGTCGAGACGCTTAAGAATGTGCTTCCCGAAGGTGTTTCGATAATCGAGACGAAGATCGTGCCGGTCGCGTTCGGCCTGAAGAAGGTCGTGGCGGGACTCCTGATCGACGACACCGATGAATCCATAGGAAGCAAGCTGGAGGACGGCCTCCGCTCGATCCCCGGCGTCGAGAATGTCGAGTGCACGTCATCCGCACTCCTGTGACACGTCAACGGACTGTTGACGGTTAGTGGTGCAGGCTCAGCTCGTACTGACTAGTCTTAAAGAGGTGCGATGTGCATTGAAAACTGTTGTTCAAATGTGCAGTGACCTCTCAACCTCATTTTTGGATCTGAGTGTCAGCGTATCAGTCTCTCGTAGATATCGATGATCCTTTCTTCGAAATCCTCTCCGAACCCGTTGGCGTATTCGAATGCGGTGTCCGCGATGCGGTTGCGGTACGTCTCGTCGGACAGTAAACGGCGTATCTGCTCCGCCATCTCTGCCTCGCCGTCACACGGGACCGCGTACCGTATCACTTCTTCAGGTATCCGTGCGTCCTTGAAGTAGAGGACGGGTGCGCAGCACCTCTGTGCCTCAATCACGGTCAGACCTAACCCCTCATGTGATGACGGAAGGACGAACGCCGAGACGGTGTTGTAGAATCTCACGATCTCATCATCTGTAAGACCGCTCACGAACTCTGTGTTGTCCTCGATACCGAGTTCGCGCGTCAATCTCATCAGACCGTCGCGTTCCGGGCCTTTGCCGCATATAATGAGTTTTGTGTCCGACATCCCCGGCATTTTGAGAGCTTCGCTGAACGACCGTATCAACGCCGCTACGTTCTTCCTGGGCATCAGCGAGCTCACGCACCCCACGGTACTGGTGCGTTCCGTGTTCTCCAGGGTTCGAAACTGTTTCCCTATCTCAGCGGTAAGCACCTCTATGACCTTCGAATCCAGTTTATAGGTCTTGACAAGCTCATCACGCGTCTGAGGGGAGGCGGCCAGAATGATATCCGCCGATCTTACAGTAACGGCTGCCGCCACTTTCCATATCAAATATCCGATAGGACCGGACATGTCCTCGCCCGGTGCCGATACATGATGGAACGTTACGATCTTCCTTCCTCTGACCAGAGGTAGAAACATACCGCTGAGCTCCTCAGTGGCGTGATATATGTCTGTGCTGCCATTCAAGTTCATCAGCTGCATCAACGGGTCTATCAAACTCCTCCTTAATGAGGAAAGGATGCCGTCCCGTTTGGAAAATGAAAAAAAGATGTTTTCGCACCTTTCGGTGCGGGCAAGGATCGCTCTCTCGGTCTTGTCGCCGTATCTCCCGATACCGCTCTTCTCAGTGTCCGTCTCCGGACCCCGTCTGAACAATGTCACCGATGGCAAGCGCACCCCCTGCGATTGTCTCAGTATGCGTTCTTCGGGTCCGCTATGAAGCCGTCCTGCATCATCTTCGCCGTCAGGTCCCTTGATCTCTTGATCATGAACTCCGCACGGTCGTATATCTCCTGACGGGACAGTTTCAGGCGGGCGAGACCCTGTTCCTGCGCTTTCAGAGCGACGGCGACCGCCTCTCTGGGGAACACTTCCCACTCGCTCATGGTCGGGATTATGTAATCCTCGTGTATTCCCTTCTCCTCGGCGCACTTCGCCAATTCGATAGCGGCGGCGATACACATCTCGTCGCTGATCGTCTTCGCGCGCACGTCCAGCGTTCCTCTGAATATCGCGGGGAAACCCATCGAGTTGTTGACCTGGTTCGGGAAGTCCGAGCGTCCGGTAGCGACGATCTTCGCTCCCATCTCCTTCGCCTCCCACGGCCACATCTCCGGCACGGGGTTGGCGGTCACGAACACCACGGGGTCGTTCGCCATGAGCTTGACGTACTCTTTCGGTATCGTTCCGGGTCCGGGGGTGGATGCCGCTATCACTATGTCAGCGCCCTCCATGGCCTCTTTCAGTCCGCCCGTCTTTCCGGCGCCGTTCGTCTTCTCGCATATCTCCCACTTCTGCTTGAACCCGTCCTTGAGCTCCTCTCTCTCCAGGTTCAATATACTCTTGGAGTCCACCATGCACAAGTTCTTCGGGTTGAACCCGGTTCCGAGCAGTAATCTTGCGATAGCGATGTTCGCCGCTCCGGCACCCACCAGACAGAGGTGTGCCTCGTTGATCTTCTTACCGACTATCTTCATGGCGTTTATCGCACCCGCGACCTCGACGGTCGCGGTACCCTGCTGGTCGTCGTGCCATACGGGTATCTTACACTCTTTTCTCAGCGTGTCGAGGATGTCGAAGCACTTCGGCATCGCGATGTCCTCAAGGTTTATTCCTCCGAACGACGGGGATATCAGTTTCACGGTCTCGATTATCTTGTCTGGATCTTTCGTATCAAGGCATATAGGTATCGAATCCACACCGCCGAGGTACTTGAACAGCATCGCTTTTCCTTCCATGACGGGCATAGCCGCCTCCGGTCCGATGTCCCCGAGGCCGAGAACACGTGTTCCGTCGGAAACGACGGCGACGGTGTTCCACTTGCATGTGTGCGAATATACGTTCTCAACGTCCTGCTTGATGGCCTTACAGGGCTCGGCCACACCGGGGGAGTACCATACGGCGAAGTCGGCGAAGTTGCGTACTGCCGCCTTCGGCACAACCTCGATCTTTCCTCCGTAGTATTTGTGCAATATCATTGCGTCTATGCCGGGCTGCTTGGCCTTCGCAAGACGCTCTTCAACGGTCATCTCATCTTTTGTCATGTTTAATTTCCTCCTTTACCTACGATTTTCGTAGCATTTCTTCGAAATGTAGAGAGCTAAATAATACTGTTCATATTTATACCTAACCGGAGCTTACTGAAATCGGAGAAAATAATGCCCTCTGTTAAAGTTCTTCTCATCGACGGTTACATCGATGACCCCGCCGCGCTCGGCGTTCCGCCGTACATATCCCCAATGGTACGTTCCGTGGCCGGGGCGGCAAAGGACGCGGGGGCGGAAGTGGAATATGTTACCATAGACAATATAAGGAAGGGCATGGGAATCCCGAAGGCGGCCGTGAGCGTCGTCCTCTCCGGGAACACCGTCCCGGGGCGTTATCTCAGATCGATGCCCATGTCGCTGAATGAGATTTCCGCGATCCTGCCGAAACTGAGCGGCTGGAAACTCATAGGCGGTTCATCGGCGTCATCGGATGTCGCGGAGGCGTTCGATTTCAGTATCGGAACGGACCTTGCGGCATCGCTTTACGACGGATTGACCGGAAAAGAGGTCAATGAAAGGGCCAGGACGCTGGACGAATGGAACAGGTGGATGCTTCTCGGTGCGGATATCGTAAAGGAACATCAGGACCACCCGCAGCCACTGATCGCGGAAGTGGAAACGTACAGAGGATGCCACCGATTCATGACCGGCGGATGCTCGTACTGTATAGAGCCTATGAAAGGTAGGCCGCTGATGCGTTCGCCCGCCGATATATTGGAAGAGGCATCCCGGTTAAGGGACCTGGGCGTCAGGAACGTGAGGATCGGTGGCCAAACATGCATAATATCATACGGTTCTGAAGATTTTTTAGGAATACCTAAACCTAAGCCAGATATAGTGAACGGGCTGTTCAAAGAACTTCACGAGATGCGGTTCGACGTGTTGCACGTGGACAATGCCAACCCTTCCGTCATATCCGAACATGCGGACGAATCCGTCTCGATACTGAGATCGCTGACAAAATACTGCACCTCCGGCAATGTGCTCGCGCTTGGGATGGAGAGCGCCGATCCCGCCGTGATAGGGGCGAACAACCTCAATTCCTCACCGGAGCAGGTGATGGACGCAGTGCGCATGATAAACCGCGTCGGATCCGAGCGCGGAGCGAACGGAATGCCGAAACTTCTGCCTGGACTGAATCTGATATCAGGATTGGACGGCGAGACGCCGATGACGAATGATATGAACGTCCGCTTCCTGAATGAACTGCTCAGCGAAGGATTGATGGTAAGAAGGATCAACATCCGTCAGGTGCTTCCGGTCAGAAGGGAATTTAAGACGAAGGTCGACCATAACAAGTTCAAACTGTACAAACGGTCGATACGCGAGAACATCGACGCTCCCATGCTCAGGAAGATAGTCCCGACGGGCACGATCCTAAAGAACGCTTATTTAGAGATCGTAGACAACGGGATCACGTTCGGAAGGCAGATAGGCACATATCCGATCCTCATAGGCATCCCGTACAGGACGGATGTGAACAGGTTTTGCGACATCATCGTCACGGACCACGGATTCAGATCGATCACCGGTATAGAATATCCCTTCCCGGTGAATAAAGCGAACATGAACGCCATATCCTCGCTTCCAGGTATCGGGAAGAAGAGAGCGGCGAAAATAATGCTCGCGCGGCCGATAACATCCGCGGACTGTCTGAGAAAGGCGGTCGGTGATGACGCGGTCACCGAACGGCTGACGAATATGGTCTCATTCGAATGAGTTATTATACCGCAAGCCGTTAAAGACGTCATGGACACCCTGCGCGCAGCGAGATATCCCTTTCTTCAGGAATCCTCATCCTTCGCGGAATCGCATTCCGCGGACATCGCTTCGCTGATGATGTCCCCGTCATATGCCGACGCTCGCAAAAGAGGTATGAGCCGCGTACTTGAATCGATCCGCGGTTCTGAGGTGTCCTACGTTCCGCTGGTGAATTTCGAGTACGAACGGCTGATGGAGGTTATGTCATACCCTTATGCGAGAGTTCTGGTATCGTGTGCGAACGACCGCTTTCTGACTAAACGTTATGCACTGGCTGAGTCGGTCAGGTTCAGAAAACTGCTGGAGGAGGAACGTGCTGGCACAGTGATCTCGATAGCAAAGGAACTTGGCGTGGACGCCGTTGTTAAGGATGACATGCTGATGATGCACTTCACTGACTATCTCAGATTGTCATCGAGGATAAAGAGCGTCGAATGGAAGCTTGTGAACTCGGAGCTGTTCAACGGAAACGTATTCCTTTCGGGCGAGAGGTTCTGCCGTGCGCTTCAGAACGCATTGCAGGATAAGATAGAATCGGAACTTCCGCTGAACGTCCCGGCGGAGATAAGGGCAGCTGCATCGAAGGACGTGAAGCACATCGAGATCGCGCTGAACGAGATGAAGAGCAGATTCGGCGATGTCAGCGGTGATGTCTCGGTGGAGGAGTTCCCGCCGTGCATGCGCGCACTACTCGCCGGGACGCAGAATGGGTTGAACCTGCCGCACAGCGGAAGGTTCGCACTGGTCGCGTTCCTTCATGCCCTCGGGATGAACTCAGAACAGATAATGGCGCTCTTCTCGAAATCACCGGACTTCGACGAATCCAAGACCATCTATCAGGTAAAACATATAACGGGCGAGGTAAGCAGCACCGAATACACTCCGCCCGAGTGTTCTACAATGAAAAGCTACGGCATATGTTTCGAACCGGACGACCTCTGCGGCAACGAGAAGGTCGTGCATCCTCTCATCTATTACAGGATCAAAACAAGAACGGCGAGGCGCAACGAGACCGAAGCGAAGGAATGAGTCATTCCTCTTTCTTGGACATGTTCCGCCACGTCACTATCGCTCGTTGCACAGCAGTGAGGTTACCGACTATCGCGAACCACAGCATCATTATCTCCAGCCATGATAACGTGATGTAACCGAACACGTCGATGTCCCCGTGTCCCAGCCATATCCATATGAACAGTATCACCGGGAACAGGGTGCTCAGCACTATGCGGTCCGCCCTTCCCAGAAGACCGGCATACAGGCGCGGTGCGCCCACTGCCTGCGCCTGCGTGCCCATATATGATGTCAGCAGAACGCCCACCAGCGCAAATAACCCTATATACGGGTTGCACCAGGCACTTATCGCGACACCGCCTATTATGAACATGTCAGCGTATCGATCGAATACGTGATCAAGGAAGTCACCCTTCTTGGACGCCTTACCGGCCATTTTGGCGACCTTTCCGTCCAGTGCGTCAAAGTAACCGGACGTCAGCACCATGACCGCGCCCAGTATCAGCAGCCAATTCCATTCGTTCTTCATACCGGACATAAAGAACAGCAGACCGGAGATGAACGCGAGTATGAGACCGATCCACGATATCATGTTCGGGTTGACGTTGATCAGCCTCTTGGCCACCGGTGTCAGCGCGAAATCCGCTTTCGATCTGTGACTGTCTAGCACCATTTATCCATCTCCTCCGACCAATCGATACTTCCCGACGCGTATGCGCCGCCGTTGCCTGAGATGATGTCATTTATCATCGTAACCGCCTGCTCCACGGTACATGATGTGTTGTCTATCTCAAAAACATGCGCATCGGAACCTATCGATTCGCACAGTATCACGTCGAGAACCTCCGCCTGGACGTTCTCTGTTATCTTCTGAGGCGCGTAGTTCCTTTTCCTCAGTCTTTCACGGAGTATCGAGGGATCGCATCTTATCACGATTATTATATCGCAATCCAGAAAATGTGATAAATGACCGTCAAGGAACACGTTCCCCTCCTTAGAGACGTTCTCCTTCAGTGATGCGTTCAATTTGCTCACATCGACGTTGTACGTATCCCTTTTCCTGTCGAAACGTTCCTTGAGTCCGTTGTCTTCGATGTATCGGTTCAGATCGATGACCTGTTCCCCGTTATCCCTGAGATATGACGCTATCGCCGTCTTACCGGTGCCCGGGGTTCCGGTCAGCGATATTATCATCAACGCCTCCCCAGATGAGGGTCTGCTCTCGACATCACATCATCCCATGACGGGATGTTCGATAGCGCACCGGTCCTCTCGACGATGAATGATGCTGTTGCGGCACCTATTATCAGTGAATCGATATCCGAGTAACCGTTATATTTGCCGGCGTAGAACCCTGCCCTGTACGCATCACCTGCTCCGGTGTTGTCCACCGTCCGTTCAGCCTTTACGGAAGGTATCTTCGTCGGTTTACCGTCGAACCAGGATTCGCTGCCTGCTATACCTTCAGTGCACACGACCATCTTTGCGTCTATCTTTGATAGGGAATCGACATCCGCATATCTGAGCGCGGATACCGATTCAAATTTGTTACAGAACAATATGTCCGAAAACTTCAGCGCAGTGATGAATTTCTCTTTGTTCCATACCTTATGTATCTCCTGCGCCGGGTCGAACGCTATCTTTTTGTTGTTATCTTTTATTGATCTCATTATTCCGATGTAATAGTCCGGTTCGCCCGTAGAGAAATGAACGTACTTCGAGATCTCGGCGTTCTTCTTCAGAACGTTGTTCAGGGACGACGCGGAGCCCTGCGGGCCCTGGTAGAAGAACACTCTTTGCTCTTTCTTTGAGTCGTTCACGATCAGTGCCTGCGCTGTGTAGCACTCATCCCGAACGATGAACTCGTCGGTGATCACATTCTTCGACCTTATCAGGTCGGAGAACCTCTCCGGGAAATCTTGACCGACAAAGCCGCAGAGCGCGGTCGGAACGCCCAATGATGACGCTATTACTGCTATGTTCGTTCCTGTTCCGCCGATGAGCATGTCCTTTGATGTTATGTTGACTGAGACGTTATTAGCCGGAAATTCGTCAACTGTCATTATCTGATCTATCGTGATGTGCCCGTACACCGACAGGAAAGGGATCAGGTACCTTCCTCCCATCCGCTCATGTACTTCTTTTGTTCATCGGTGAGCGAGTCTATGGAGACGTTCATCGTCCTAAGTTTTATTTCCGCTATCTTCGTGTCCATGTCCTCCGGGACCGCATAGACCTGAGATTCCATGCATTTCCAGTTCTTGGCCAGATATTCTATGGCTAGCGCCTGTGTTGCGAAGCTCGTATCCATTATCTCGGCCGGATGTCCCTGGCCTGCGGCCAGGTTCATCAGGCGGCCGTCGGCTATCAGGTACATCTTCCTTCCGTCCTTGAACTTGTATTCGTCCACGGACTCCCTGACCTTCTCTTTACCCACGGATAGCGTGTCCAATGCGTTCTTGTCTATCTCGTTGTCGAAATGACCGGCGTTGCCGAGGATGCAGCCATCCTTCATGAGTTTGAAATGTTCCGCGGAGACCACTTCCTTGCACCCGGTCGCTGTGAGAACGGCATCCGCCTCTCGCACGGCGTCGGTCATCCTCATGACCTCGAAACCGTCAAGCTTCGCTTCGATCGCCCTTACCGGATCGACCTCTGTAACTATCACACTGGCACCCAATCCTTTCGCTCTCATTGCGATGCCGCGGCCGCACCAGCCGTATCCGGCCACGACCACTTTCTTTCCGGCAACGAGGAGATTGGTTGCGTTCATCCATCCGTCGAACGTCGACTGTCCGGTGCCGTACCTGTTATCGAAGAGGAATTTCATCTTGGCATCGTTCACCGCTATCACCGGGAACTTCAGTTTGCCATCGGCTGCCAGCGCCTTGAGGCGGACGACACCGGTGGTCGTCTCCTCGTTCGCACCGCGAACGTTCTTCAGAACGTCCGTCCTGGTTGTGTGTAAGATCGTTATAAGATCGGCGCCGTCATCAATTATCAGGTCTGGGGACATGTCGAGAACTTTGTTCAGGTTATCGTAATATTCCTGCTGTGTCTCCCCTTTCTTCGCGTAGACCTCCATTTTGTAACATTCTCTGAGCGCAAGCGCAACCGAATCGTCCGTCGACAGCGGATTACAGCTGGCCAATCTTATCTTAGCGCCGGCATCCGCCAGTGTTATCGCCAGAATACCGGTCTTCGCCTCGGTGTGCAGCGCCATACCTACCTTAAGACCTTCCAGCGGTCTCTCTTTCTTGAATCTCTCTCGTATCTCGGCGAGTACGGGCATGTGCGTCTCCGCCCACTTCAGCCTTCTCATTCCTTTTTCTAAATCACTCATAATCTCACCTTCGGTCGGCCTCTGACATCAAACTGCCGCAAATATCGTCCACCGTTCTCCTCCTGTTATCGGCATTGGAGAACTGCGATATTATTTCATTCCTTTCCTCGCCGTTACATTTCAGTTCCTTTGCGAACCTTATCATGTTCTCAAGCGCCCTGGACATCTCATCCGAGATCGAGACGGTTGCTGCTCTTGAAGTTCTCGATAACGGATTCAGATCTATCGCGATCACGATCTTTCCCATTTTGACAAGTGCTTCGGCACGGTCGCCGTCCTCTATCGGGACGAGTATCACATCCGACGAGAATATGCCCTCGTTCGTGCACAGCGCCCTGTCCGAACTAAGACCCGGTATCCTCGAGTCGGGATCCGCACCGAGGACGTTCACCGCACCGCACGATCCCATATATTCTATGAGGGACCTCATGCGCTCCTCCGTCCTGTGGAATATGTTCACCTCTATCCTCGCATCCGTCGCGGCGGTGAACTCAATTAGACGTTTTGCGTCCAGCGCAGCCGCGTTTCCGTTGACGCAGACGACAGGGTTCTTTGCGTTCAGCATGTACGCCGCAGCCACCCGCTCCGCATCCAGAGCGGCGTCCGTCGTCCTTTCGCCCATGAGGTAATCGAATGCCTCTCCTCTGCCGTGAGATATCAGACCAGTGGGCGTCATCAGCCCTCTTCTTACGAAATCGGCAAGCCTTTCCCTTGTCGCGAGAGAGGCATATCGGGGATGGTCCTTCGGAATGTCCACGGACTGTCAGCGAATTCGAGATACATATTATTGTTGCCACCGAACATACATGAACAGGATTACATAGTATCAGCGTTTTGCGCATATGTGGGCAATGTTCGCATAGTTCTCGTGTCTCCCAAGTTCGAGGGGAATATCGGAGCCGTTGCGAGGTCCATGGCCAATTTCGATCTTGATGAGCTGTATCTTGTGGACCCTTGCGAGATAGGCGAGGATGCCTTGCGCCGTTCGAAGCACGGTTCGCACGTTCTGAGGGACGCAAAGATCGTCGGCACTCTGAAAGAAGCGATAGAAGGCTGTTTCCTGGTGGTCGGGACCAGCGGCATCGTCACGAAGGGAGAGAGCAACTACGTTCGCGTTCCTATTTCCGTCGCCGAGTTCGCCGATCGGATGAACAACTACGGAGAGAAGGTGGCGGTGCTCTTCGGACGCGAGGATATTGGACTATTCCAGGAGGAGCTGGCACAGTGCGATCTCCTCATAACTGTGCCTGCGAGCGATTCCTATCCGGTGATGAATCTATCACATGCCGCGACCATCGTGATGTATGAGTTGTCGCAATGTGTGGCGGCTGCACCGACGCCGGCCGAAGACGATGAGAAGGAGCGCATGTTCTCGTTCTTTGACGAACTCCTTGATTCCATAGACTACCCTGAACGCCGGAGGGAGACGACGTCCGTGATGTTCAGAAGACTGATGGGTAGGGCCGTTCCGACCAAATGGGAGTACAATACGATACTCGGCATATTCGGGGATGCGTCCAAAATTATAAGGAAAAAGGATCACTGAATCGGGGTGAACATCACCAGATTCATCCCGCGCCCCCCGGGGCCCTGTATGAACACGGGCTCGTTACCGACGCTCTCTGCGATCATATCTGACATTATCCTCTCGGAGCCGTCCTGTGGTATGTTGCCTCGCACAAAGATGATCGGATTGGATGTTGACGTGAAACTTGTCATCAGACCTGACGCCAATGCGGCGGCGACCTTCTCGACGCTCATACCTTCGGCGAACGATACCGAGAACGTCCTTCCTTTCATCATCCGGAAGACGTGTTCCCCGTCGGCTGACTCAAGCATATCCATGAGGCTCATGAACGATTCGCATATCATCTGGTCGAGGACGCTGAATGCCTCCCTCGCGCCCAACATCGGATCGATACTTACGAGTCGATCACCGTCCAGAACCACCATTATATCGCAAACTGCCGCCAGACCGTCCAATGCGTCTATCGCCACCTTTCTCCTATCAAATTCGAATGACATCGGTATCGTAGCGAATAATATGACCCTTGACCCGTTCCTCCTTGCGGCGGATGCGATGACTTCGGCGGCCCCCGTTCCGGTGCCGCCTCCCAGACCGGCGAGTATTGCCACATTCAGGAACATCCTTATGCTTTCGTCTATCATCGCCGACGATGCCGTCGTCAGTGACCTGCCGAGTGCCACATCCCCGCCGCATCCGGCGTCCATTGAACCGTCGCCGAGAAGTATCCTCCTGTTGGACCTCGATCTCACGAGTCCCTTACGATCGGTGTTCACTGTCAATATGTCAACACCGGATATCCCGCCCAGTCTGTTGGCGATGTTGCAGCCTCCGCCGCCGCATCCGACCGCCAGGGTACCGGCGACCTTGCCGCCGTCCTTTTTGCTGAAAAGCCTGAACATTGGATCACACCGATCTTATCCTCGACCTGGTGTACTCGCGGACGGCGTTCCTTATTGCATCGTCCATCGACACCGAGTCGCCGTCCTGGACCAATGATTCCAATTCTATAACTTTCGCTTTAGGCAGTTCCACGGTGACCCTTTCCACGTTACCTGACGGGAAACGGACCCTCAGGAACTCGTCCAGCGCCTCGCGTATCACGTCCGACACATTCTGGAACTTTCCGCTGTCCACTAACCTCTGCACCAATTCCGCCGTGTCCGGCGGCAACCTAACCGTTATTCGCTCTGCGGGATTCATTCTCTCGTCTGCCGTTGGTCTGACACGTCATCACATAACGATAATATAACTTATGGGACGGTAATCGGAAAAAGGTCCGATAAGGAAAGAAGGCTTAATACACGAAGTGTATTCAGGATTATGATGAGGCAGATCATCAGCATCGACAAGGAGAAGTGCGACGGCTGCGGACTTTGTGAGGATGCGTGCCATGAGGGCGCCATAGCGGTCATCAACGGAAAGGCGAGACTCGTCAGAGAGGAACACTGCGACGGCCTCGGCGACTGTCTGCCGGAATGTCCCAAGGGAGCTATATCGTTCATAATGAAGGACACGCTGCCGTTCGATCCGACGGCTTCAGCGATACCCATGGTGAAAGCAGCGAACGCATGCGACTGCATAGATGTCGTCAAGAACAGGCCGGGGTCGAAGGGCGAGATGACCAGATGGCCGATACAGCTGAAACTCGTATCTATGAAGGCGCCGTTCTTCAACGGGGCGGACATACTTATCGCGGCCGACTGCACCGCATTCGTATCCAAGGATTTCCATGAGAGATTCATCAAGGACAGGGTCGTCCTGATAGGCTGCCCGAAACTCGACAAGGAAGAGTATGGTCAGAGGATCGCGGAGATACTGAAGAACGATGTACGATCCGTAAACTTGGTGAGGATGGACATACCGTGCTGCAACGAGCTCGCCAGGATGGTGAAGGAGGCGATGATCCTTTGTCAGAAGGACATGGCGCTGAACATCTCCGTGATGTCGACTGACGGGACCGTCGCCGAATAGACGTGCGCGTCCGGTCCCGTATCTTCTTCGCTAAAATAGCGGCGGACCAACTGTGTTTCATAATTCCCTCACGCCGTCGCCCTCTTCATCAAATTGAAGCATTCTATGTTGTGTCCGATCTCGTTCACCATGTTCACGAATGTTTTCGATGAAACGGATTCACCGAACAT
>WQZJ01000006.1 GCA_009780795.1 Methanomassiliicoccaceae archaeon | reverse complement strand
CTGTGATGCTCATCGACCGCCGCCGGATCGGTGACTATGGTCACCTGCGTCCTGGTCACAACCTTTCCGAACGCTTCCTTTATCTTGTGAACCAGCACCTTCCCTATGTGCTCCAGCTTGAATCCGCTCTCCTTTGCCTGGTCGCTTATCCTTATCCAGTTGGAGTCCCTCTGACCGGCGTGCCACACTCCTTCCGCATAGTTAAGGAAATGATGGATGTTGCGCTCTATGACCGGCTCAAGGTCTGATTGTATATCTTTACCGTAAATTTTCACCGATATCCCCAGGGGGATCACCGCTCCCTTCTCGAAACCGTCGATATCCTTACCGATCACGGTCACCTTTCCGTCCTCTACACTCTTCTCGTCAGCTATCGTCAGCAGCTCGAACGAGATGCTTCTCGTTCCGCCCGCTTCCAGGTATGTGTTCGGTTTCCTGACCGTTTCGCCCTCGAACGCCGGTCCGTATGCCACCGGAAGCTCTATCGGCTCCAGTTTCACCGTTATTTTGCGTTCCTCTATCCCGACCTGCAGCATGTCCAAGTTCTCTTTGCACATGCGCACCGCGCCGCTTATCTCCGGCACGATCCGGTCGGAGACGACCACTGCGCTGTGGAGCAGCGCAGCGAACGCGAACGCGGCGTCGAGACATGTCAGCGGGCCCAGGTGTATGACCACGATCTTCGGTCTTTTAGAGAGATACGCTTTTAATTTCTCTCTTTCGCCCTGTCCCACGCCGCCGAACGAGTATGCCGCCCTCGCGGCGAAGCTGAGCGCGTGCACGGTGGCCGTGAACATCCCCAATGGATAGAACATGCGGTCCCATCCTATGGCTATGCCGCTCTCCCTCATCTGTTCGAGACAGTCACCGGATGCGCATGATACCATGCCCTTTGATTGGCAGTTCCTTACCATCTTCCTGAGCTCGGGGATGTCGCCCTCCTTCCTTCCGAGGAATAGAACGGCGCCGGGGATGGTCTCGTCCACGAAGCTGAGTCCCAGCTCCCTCAGTATGCGGTCGGGGATGAAACCTTCTCCCTCATCCGTTCTTCCGTTGAGGTAACGGACCGCCTCGACGATCTCTGCGGCGTACATGGCGTTCTCCCCTGCCATGAAGCCGTCCTCCAATGTCCTGTCATCTGCCTTCTCAAGCCCGTTGAGGAAGGATAGGGCACCGTTCAGATCTATGTCCGATATGTTCTTCCATCCGTAGAGGAGCGGGAGGCCGTAGGCGGTCTCCGGGAATGCGAGAGCTGCGTTACCATGTTTATCGAGAGCATCGGAGACTATGCGCTTCGCCGTTGCCACGAGAGCGTTCGATCCCTCGGCCGCCATCGCGATGAGCGCCGCGACATCCATCTCGTCGGATGTCCTCAGCATCGCTGCCGTGTCATTCGTTCCGTACGTCCTTGCTATGAGTTCCTCGTTCATTCGATCAGCTCAGTTCAGTATCTTGTATCCGATCAGCTCGAAGACGCCGTTCATCTTGTCCAAGGCCTTCGGAAGTTCCTTTCTCATATCGTCGGTCGAGAGTCTGCACGCGCCGAGATCGGCGTTTATGTCCAGCGTCATCGTCTGGTAGCATATCTTGACCTTGCTGAACACAGAAATCAAGTTAACGTTCTCCGACGCTAGGAGATCGACCACCTGCTGTATCGATCCCGGACAATCGGGTATGCTGAACGTCATGTTCACAAGTTTCGTGTCCTTCTTCAGAAATGTTATCGACAGCATCCATGATTCCGGGTCGACCACGAGCATCGCCGTCGAACCGTCCACATCCGTGAGGACATCAGCGTATTCCACGGACGTATCGAACACGTCACCGGCAACGGTCACCGGCGCCCCCTGTCTCACCTCGACCTTGTGGTTATCGGCCGTCTTCGAGCGGAACACCCGTCCGATGTCCGCGGGTTTTATTTCTATATGGTCCAGTTTGGACACCGAGGGATCGCCCGAATCCTTGAGCGCCCTGAACGTCTCGGCGAGTATGTCCGCCTCACCGGCGAAACTGAGGTCGACGAGCATCTTCCATATGATGATGGTGTCGGATATCGCGTTCAGGGACGTGGAATTGAGTATGTTCACCGTCCTCGATCCGAGGAATTTGGCCGCCTGCGCCGTAGCGCCGGGAACGTCACGCATGTATATCGTCACATGAGTGAGCGTCCTGTAGGTCTCCTGAGGGAACGCTGACAGTATGAGTTCGTACATTTTCGCACCGTCCCCTCTGTATTCAAAGAGCGTGCTGTACACGTATCCGCCGTCCACGAGGCCGACCGCGTCCCTCAACCCGCCGTCTATCCGAACGTTAGCACCGTCGACCTTGACAAATTCCCAGACCTTCATATCAACGCTTCCCAAAACGATTCTCTCATATATCTTTTAGCTTCGTATTCTTCACGGACGTCAGGGCCTTGGTCCACTCGGGGTCATCCGACCCCGACCTCATGTCCTTGGAGATGCTGGTAAGGCTGTTCGCGTTCTTCTTCGATGTTATCGTTCTCTTGATATTGTTGGCGCAACTCTTTCCCCTTCTTCCGTACTCGGTCCCCTTGGTGGCACTCTCGACCATAGCGGCGGCCTTCTTCATAAGTTCCGATGCATCCTTGATCAGAGTGACCCGGTCGTCCGTATTCATTCCGCTCTTCGAGATATGGCCCTTGCTGAATGTGTACCTTCCGGGAGTACGTCTCTTGGACCCGGTCTGATAAGGGCATTTGGTGCACTGGCGACCTATCCGGGCCGCCCCGCCGCTGAGCGTCGTATTGTTCACAGCCGCCATCGGATATCCGCAGACCGGGCAGACATCCGGCGACGTACGGTCGTCATGCTGGTTGTAGTCGATGTCTATCCTCAAGATATTGCGTTCGATGGCGACGCGCCTGATACGTTCGCCGCTCACTCTGTAATCCTCGGACTCCTTCCTAAGTTCCTTCAGGACGAGGTCAGTCATCATGGACTGAGACCTTATCTGTGTATCCCGTCCTATGACGGCGCGTATCGCCTCCTCCAACCGATCGTCGTTCGGGATACTGTAGGGCATCATAACCTCAACGGCATCGTTCCCTATATACGTTCGGAGGGAACGCCGTCTGCACGGCCCTCCATAGGAGGGCATGTTCAATCGGAAAAGCGTCGCCGTCCGAGAAGGAGATATGCGAGGCTTTAAGTCATGTGCGTACATCGAGAGGGGTGCGCGGGGGTAGCCGAGTTGGCCAAAGGCGCAGGACTTAAGACTCCCAAGGAAGGAATTCTTCATACGAGGAAGAAATTCTGTCCCGTAGGGGTTCGAGGGTTCGAATCCCTCCCCCCGCACTCCGATCTACCGGCCAGGTTCTGAAACGGCTCCAAAAAACGGTCGCCGCGAATCTGCGTCCGCAGGATGTGTGCGCTGTGATCCCGGTGTTTTAATCGTTGCCGGATATCTTCAAAATCGCCGTTAAATATGTAAATACCTAACGTTATGACGGCACGAGGTCGGTAAATGGCAAAACCGTTCAAATTACAACTTGTAGAGACCTTTGCCACGCTCATGACCGCGGCGTTCGGTATGATCGCTGCGCTGGCGTGGAACGAGGCAATAAAAGCGCTGGTGGCCAAATATTTCGCGGCGGACGACTCCATAGTCCCGTTGCTGGTGTATGCGATCGTGGTGACGATCATCGCGGTGATATGCATAATCATAATAGCGAGGACGATCGGAAAACTAAAGGACAGCATGACCGAGGAAGCGGCGAAGCAGTCGAAATGAACCCGCGGGGCACCGCGTCGGACGCAGGCCGGCCCTGTATCCACTTTCCTATTTTTTTATATGTTATTTGGACCAACTAGTTTAAGTACGATAGTACGATTCGAAGACTCGGAGTAATAAGTTTGGCTGTAACATACAAAAACTCTTCACCGAACGTACCCGGTTCCGCCAGCGCACAGAAGAAGGCTAAGGCCAGACGCAAGGAGACATCCAAGAGACAATCGATGCTCAACACCAACAGGATGGCCCCGTTCAAGTATGATATGAACGAGATATTGTCGTCAACGTCCATGGACGCATCAGTGGCATCATCCTTCCTGGCATCCGTGGTTGCGAAAGCATCCCGCGTCTCGACGAGGGACGCGAAGGACTATGCGAAGACGTTTGTCGATTCCGGTGAGCTGACCAAAGAGGAGTTCGATAAGATCAGCAGGCTCATGGACCGTTACAGCAAATTCCGTTGACCATGAGACATTCCGAGTGTTCCGCCGGTCGTGTTTTCGTCATCCGCCTGGAGAGCGGAGAGATACTTCATAATGCGGTCGAATCATTCGCCGCCTCCAACGGTATAACTGCGGCAACCGTCATCGCGGTCGGCGGTGCCGACAAAGGTTCCAGGTTCGTCGTAGGTCCGCAGATGCCGCTGTCGTCACCGATAGTTCCGACGGTACATGAGCTGGATGCGCCGCACGAGTTCACCGGCACCGGTACGATATTCCGGAACTCGAACGGAACGCCGATCATGCACATGCATTGTTCATGCGGTCGAGGCGGATCGTCCGTCACCGGATGCGCAAGGGCCGGCGTCAAGGTGTGGCTGGTGATGGAGATCGTGATCACAGAGCTCGTCGGATGCAAAGCGAAGAGACTGATGGATGAGGCGTCCGGTTTCGAGCTTTTGGTGCCGGATGCGGAGTGACGGTCTTACGAGCAGCAGCCTCGTGAAACAATTATTAACAGCGTTATAGATTTTTCAAAAAATGGAACATAAGCGAAAATAGTTGTATTAAATTGCAACAATGTTTCATTATAGACCCATGTTAAGACGCTGTATGCAACAACGTTGCAAATCTATAATAAAAATGTATAAATATACTCCCTCCCATTGCGCCAATAGGGATTATTATGGGCTACGAAGAACTATTCCCGAAAAATGACCTAAGCGGCTGGCATGCGAATGCCGCCAAGAGATTTGCGAGCCCCTTCGTGGACAACTTCCACGACAGAATCGATGTGGATCCAATCATCCTGTCGAACGCTGCCGTGAACTGTGGTTTCACGATCAGGGACTTCTATGAGAAACCCGAACTGGGCATCCATTGCGTTGGATACATATCGGAGCTGTTCGATCTGCTTCCGGTTACGCACTGGTTCTTCTCCCTTCCGTGGGTAAGAGAACTAGGCATGACCTTGGAATACAAGGAGACGCTCCCGCCTGTACCGACCGGCCCCATACTTGACGCCGACGGCGTCGAGGGACTGGAGCCGATATGCAAGACGGATCTGCAGAACGGATCGACCATCCCGCTGTTCTTTAACCTGTACGACTACGTCCAGAAGAACCTGCCGCACACACTCGTCCCGATATCATACGGGTTCGACCTCGTGGGCGCATCGGCGGAACTGATCGGCGTTGAGGAGTTCATCATGTGGACCTTCACCGAGCCGGACCTCGCGCACAAACTTGTCGACACCTACGTTCAGACGTCTATCAACGGTGCGGAAGTAATGGCCGACAAGTTCGGATTCGCGATGCTGATCGTCGGATCGGTCCTTGCGAACAACGACATATTCTCCGATGACGCGGTAGAGGAGTTCTCTGCCAAGAAGATGGGGACATATGTGGACCAGTGCTTCAGGAGAGGCGCCGGACCTCAGGTGTTCTACCACCTGTGCGGTAACCACGAGACCGACTACAAAGTGTTCAAAGAGAACCTCCTGTGGTCGCCGTTCAACGTTCTGCACATCGGATACCAGGGACAGAAGGTGTTCCCCTCGGACCTCCTGAAATCGGAGTTCCAGGATGTCACGACATGCATGGGTTCAGTTGACACGAAACTGATGATCAACCCCAACCCGGCAAAGGTCTATGAGCAGGCAAAAGAGAGCCTCCTCGCCGGCCGTGACTCGAAGAAGGGATTCATCCTCGGTAACAGCTGTGAGACGCCTCCGTACACGATACCCGGCAACCTGCTCGCAATGGTAAGGGCCGCCAGGGACTTCGGTACATACGGGACATGGTGAGGTGATTAAGATGGAAATCATAATATCTGATGAAGTCAAGGCAGGCATCGAGGGCAAGGCTCTGAAGGTTGATGAGATAAAAGCGCTCATCAATGGTGCGGAAGCATCCAAAGACAAGATCACCAACGGGTCCAAGTTCCTCGCGAAGAAGAAACTGGGCGATGTCACCGTCTACGCCGACTACTCTGAGGAGGGCGGCGCGCTGAAGGTCAACTCCGTGTATGCGCACAAGATGATCCTGCAGGACATAGTCATGGACACCGCGGACACCGAGTGGACGTACGTCAAGACCGGCGCCAAGATCAGGAAGGGACACACGAACCTTTCGTTCATGGGCGCGACAAGGAGTGCTCCGAGTCTCGTCGACCCGGCATCCGGTGAGTCTTGGCTCGAGGAATACCTCGCCGCAAAGACGATCGCTGTCGCAGAGATGCTCTTCTCGCAGAAGAGAGCTTGATCGGCATCCCGTCACGGGAAACTCAAACTTTTTCCACTTCCTTTTAATTATCGCCGTTCAGCATAGTTTTTATCGTAAATCGCTAATACGGTCGTTCATGGCAGAGATATTAGGCGAGACATCCGCGTTATGTCCAGTGTGCCTCAGGACGATAAAGGCATCGAAGATAGCGGAGGACGACAAGGTGTTCATTGTGAAGGAATGCCCTGACCACGGGAGCTGGAAGGTGCAGATATGGAGCGGCACTGAACACTACAAGTATCTGTATGAGTTTGCCGCCGTTCAGAAACCTCCGCAGAAGTTCTTCGTCAAAGAGAAGAAGGAATGCCCGCAGGACTGCGGACTCTGCAACGAGCACAAACAACAGACCTGTCTGAACGTGGTCGAGGTGACGAATCTCTGCAACCTCAACTGCCCCATATGCTTCGCGACGGCCAACGGTTGCGGTTACAGATACCATCCTACTATCGACGAGATAAAGAAGATGTTCCAAACGATCCTGGATCATGTGAAAAGTCCGAGGGTGGTCCAGTTGAGCGGCGGGGAGCCGACGGTAAGGGATGACCTTCCGGAGATAATCAAGGCTGCGAAGGACATGGGCATAGAGCACATCGAGGTGAACACCAACGCCCTCCGCATATCGGAGGACATGGACTACCTCAAGGCGCTCGCGGATGCGGGCATGGATTCCTTTTACTTTCAGTTCGACGGCACTGATGACAAGATATACGAACAGACGCGCGGCCGTCCGATGTTCGACGTGAAGAAAAAAGCAATAGAGAACTGCGGTATCGTCGGAGTCGGTGTGACACTCGTTGTGACCGTCTCCCCCAACATAAATCTAGACCACGTGGGAAAGATAATCGAATTCGCCGCGCTGAACGTGCCTACCGTGAAAGGGGTGCACTTCCAGCCGATAACGTACTTCGGACGCTATCCCAAGGAGCCGGAGGACAAGGACCGTGTGACATTACCGGACCTGGCGAAGGAGATCGAGAGGCAGACGATGGGCATGCTGAAGGCTGACAACTTTTTACCGACATCGTGCTCGAACGTGCACTGCGACATGAAATCACTGTCCATCGTGATGGACGACGGTTCATTGTTCCCGTTGACCACGATGGCGTTGGGCCCCCCCACTAAGACGGACGACATCGCAGACAAGACGAGAACGGAAGTATCGAAGTTCTGGAGGTTCATCGAGGATTCGATGGACGGCCCGTCCGATGCCGGCGACAGTTCATGGCGCTCGTTCGTTAGCCGTGCGAAGACCCATTATCTCACCGTTTCGGCGATGGCGTTCCAGGATGTCTGGACGGGAGAGACGGAAAGATGGGAGAGATGCTGCATCCATATGGTCACGCCCGATGGCAGACTGATACCGTTCTGTCTGTTCAACTGCACTGCGACCGACGGTACCACGATGTACAGGCGCAAGGCGTTCTGCAGGTGATCAGTCGAAATTATCGCGAAGATCCGTTATCTTCCTGGCTTTAGCGGCGTACTCCATCGAACCGATATCGATGAATCTCACTCTCGGAACGTCGATGAGGTCCTCCCTTATGCCGTCCGCGATCTCCATGATCTCAGACAGTGCGCTCACTATCGACCTCATGGTGTCATCGCTCTGATCCTTGGACTCCACATCGAACGTCAGCACATCCTTGAATCCTTCTTTCGTTATGGTCATCTGATAGTCGACCACGTTACCGTTACCGAAGAGGCATTCGTCGAACATCACAGGGTATATCTTGTATCCCATGCCGACCTTGAACTGCATGTCCATGCGTCCGCTCGGTTTCATCAGCTTCCTGTTGAATACGGCACCGCAGTTACAGGGCGGCGATACCATCGCTGCCATGTCCCTGGTCCTGTATCTGATGAGAGGGGTGGCCTCCGCAGTGAGAGACGTCACCACGAGCTCTCCGAGCTTACCGTCCGGTACTCTCTTCCCGCTGTCCGGGTCTATCACCTCAAATAACAAGTTAGCCTCGTCCGTATGCAGCCCTTTCCGTTCGTCGCATTCTATCGCGCACGCCAGCCCGAACTCCGTCATTCCCCACACGTCGAGTACGTTGCATCCCCATGCGTCCTGAAGCTTTCCGCGCATGCTCTCGGACAGCGGTTCGGAGGTGGATATTATCTTCCTTATCCCAAGCCCCTTCAGATCGGTCTCTGTGCTCATCAGCGTGGTGACGCGGTATATGAAGGAAGGCAGCCCGATGATATGTGTCGCACCACTATCTTTCATCACTGCCATCTGCTCCTTTATATCAGGGCTTGAGCAGGTGGACGACCCGTAGCCGGCAACTTTGCATGCGCCGGCTAGCATGAGACTAGGGTCCCATGCGTCCACGGCCGGGAACATTATGTGAAGCACATCCCCGTCATGCATCCCGATACTTTTGAGGGCACTGGATATTATGTCCACCTTGGCGATAAGATCGCTGGTAGTGTATCCGATCATCTTTCTTTTTCCGGTGGTCCCGGTGGTCGTGAACTCCCTTGCCGTTTTCGTCCGGGAGACGGCCATGAACAGCATCGACTGCTCTGCAAGCTCCGACGGATAGGTGAACGGGATCTTCTCTAGATCGTCCAATGTCCTTATGTCCTCGGGCACGATGTCCTTGAGTTTCTCCCTGTAATGAGGGGATTCCTTCTTCACGTACCTTAGTTGCTCTCTGAACATGAATAACTGATATTCATCGAAATCCTTTCGATCTATCTCATCATGGTCTTTCTTGCCGATGACGTTCCTAAGTTCGCGCTCGTTCTTGGATGTGACTGATGCCTTCAAGGCCATCCACGTCTCCAGAGGGTATACTGAATCCTTCGGTATGCGGTTCGCCAGCAGTCTTCTCCTGACGATCGCAAGCTTAACTATCTCCCATGCACCCATGCACTCGAATGATCGGGACATTACTTAAACGTGCGTCCTGCGTGAATTGTATATACGGGAACGGTATTCGGCATATTGAGGAGAAATAATGACACTGACCCCGGAGATGGCGAGAGCGGGCGTTACGCCGCAGATGCTCTCGTCGACCCATAGATTCAAATGCCCGAAATGCGGAAAGGAGTTTAGTCTCTTCCAGTCGAGGGCGATAGCATGCAGGTCATGTCCAAAGGCCACGCAGAACTGCAAGTACGTCAGGTGTGTACACTGCGACACGGAGTTCCCGATGAGAGGACTTATCGTGAACACCAAGGAGAAGGAGGCGTTCCTGTCCAACTACATGAACGGAATTGTCTCCAACTACCACGGCGGCTTCGGATACAAGAGAAAGTGATCATCCTTTCGCGGCTTCGATCACATCTTTCAGTTTTACCAGATCAGAGCATGTCTCGAAGAATGTTCCCGTAACTACAGCGTCAGCACCCGCCAGTCTCGCAGCCGCAGCCGCCTCCGGTGTTCGTATACCTCCGCCGACTATCAGCGGTACCGTCAGAATACTTTTCACGGCCTTTATCATCTCCGGCGGTACCGGGACGTCCGCGCCGCTCCCGGCCTCCAGGTAAACGAAGCTCATCCCGAGGTATTCGCATGCGAGCGCATATGCCATCGCACTTTCCGGATCGTCGCGTTTTATCGGTTCCGCACGGCCGACCTCGCTGACCTTCATGCCCGGTTCTACGATAATGTAACCCATCGATATCGGTTCGAGGCCCAGCTTCCTGGTCACCAGGCTTCCCTTGACCTGTTCGCCGATCACCCATCCGATGTCGACGCTGTTGACCATGCTCATGTAGAATATCGCGTCACATTTCCCAGATATCGCCTTGGCGCCGGACGGGAAGAATATTATCGGAAGATCGCACACGCCCTTTATCGCCTCAGACGTTTCGTCAAGGTTCTCGCGTGTGACGCCGGTGGAGCCTCCGAGCATGAACGCGTCCGTCCCCGCCTCGTACGCCTTGGCGGCTATCTCGGCCGCTTTCGCAGCCGGCTGTTTGGCGGGATCGATCAGAGTGAGGTGTATCGTTCCTTTCGTGACCTTTTCAAGGATGTATCTCTTAACGTTCATATGTAGACAGCTCCGAGTATGAATGCGGCAAGTGCGATGAGCATCGCATACTTACAAAGTTTCTGAGCCCTGCGCGCATCCCCGTAGATTATGTACGAAGAATAAATAAATACCGCATCGGCCGCGAATATAAGATAGTATAAAGGTCCGAAGTAGCCCATGATGATCGGCAGAACGCTTAGTACGGGGCCGACTATCAAGGCGACGGCCGCGACAGTACAGGCGTTCCTTACGCCGATGCGCATCGGCAGTGTGCGACGCCCTTCGTCGCCCCCCATGTCCTCCACATCCTTCGCGATCTCACGTCCTACGTTTACGAGCGCAGCCATGCACGCGCCGACGATGACTATCTCCACGTTACCGACGGCGGCACCGCCGAGCAGGAACAGCATACCGATCAGAACGGCTATCGTAACGTTCCCGACGAACCCCCTCCGCTTCAGGAAGAGTTCATAGGAGACCATGAGCACGCATGCGATCAGAACGAGTGATATGCAGAGCAGGTCACGCATAAGGAATGACAGCGCTGCCGACAGCACAAAGACCGCAGCCCCCGCGATCAAGGCATCCTTCGGTCTCATCTCTCCGGTAGGGATGGGCCGTCCGGGGTGGGCGGTCCTGTCGATGTCCCTGTCGGTGTAATCGTTGAACGCGTTCCCGCCGGCGATGAACAGGACGACGACCGCAGATGCCACGATGACATTGAACCAGTGTTCCGCCACACCGGTGCCGGATGCGATGAGCGCCCCGGCAAGAACGCCAAGAGTTCCCATGAGGCAGTTGCCGAACCTGAACAGCCGGAGATACTTGTTCACGTTACAGGAAGATTGTACATATTGAAAATGCTTTGTCAGACTGAAGTGTTGAGAAAAAAATAAAAAATGTCAGAAAAATGGTTTATTCAATCTGTAACGCCGTTCTCGGAGACCATGAACACAGCTTCGCCCTCAGGAAGATTCGGAGAGTCGATAAGTCTCGCGATCCTCTTTCCGGCCTTGCCCTTGCGCAGGTACAGCCTGAACGTCGCCGTGTGACCGACTATGTGACCGCCTATGGGTCTCGTCGGGTCTCCGAAGAACGCATCTGGCTTGGCAGCCACTTGGTTAGTGACAGCTATGACAGCATTGTTCAGGGTGGCGAAGCTCAGAAGTTCGTGCATATGACGGTTGAGCATCTGCTGCCTCTCGGCGAGCGCGCCGCGACCGATGTACTCGGCCCTGAAATGCGATGTGAGCGAATCAACTATCATCAATTTCACTTTCTTCTCTTGTGCCAGTTCTATCGCCTTCTCGACGAGCAGCATCTGGTGCTGGGAGTTGTACGCCCTGGCGACATGTATCCTTTTCAAGACCTCATTGGGGTCGAGGCCCAGGTGTTCGGACATCTGAATTATCCTCTCGGGCCTGAACGTGTTCTCGCTGTCGATCATTATGACGTCGGAATCTAACCCTCCGCTCTCCTCCGGGAGTGTGGCGTTCACCGCTAACTGGAAGCACACCTGTGTCTTACAGCTCCCGAACTCACCGAAGAACTCGACTATCGACTGACTTTCGAGACCTCCGCCCATAAGTTCGTCGAACGCCTTCGACCCGGTGGTGAGCTTCGTCACCGTCTTACGCCGTTCCAATATATCCTCGCCGGTCTCGAATCCGCCGATATCAGCGCACATCTTCGCGCCCTCAATGATGTCCATTGCCTTCTTCTCACCGATCTCACAGGCTTCTGCCAGTTCCTTCGGTGACGCTACTGCAATGGCCAAAAGGTCGTTGTATCCTGATTCGCGGAGTTTTTCTGATATTGCCGGTCCTACTCCTGGTATGTCCTCCAGACTTTTTGTGGCCATTTTATCACCGTCATCTCACACATCCCTATCGATATATAAGCGCAATTGGGAGAGGTAACTGAAACTACTTCCGTTTCCGATGGAGATTTTTCACATCGAAAAGTTTTATATTAAGTTCACAATCACCTTCCGATGGCAAAGAAAAGAAGACGGGAGAGCAACGAACCGGAGGAGACGTACGAGTTCGTGCCGCCTGAGTTCGACGAGAGGGAATTTCTGCTCAAGGACATGTACGGGACCAAGGTGCTGATGGTAGTGTCCGCGCTTGCGGTTGTAATAGGCATAGCCGCCGCATGCATCCAAAAGGTGGCGGACGATTTCTGGTGGATCGGGCTTCTGCTGATCATCCTGTCGATAGTCGCGCTCAAACAGTTGCTCGGACTGCTCAAGTTCAGGGCGGAACTCATCGACCAGAAGACGCTGTTCGGGAATTACATACTTTTGTTCTTCCTTTCGATGGGAATATGGATAATACTCCTGAACCCGCCGTTCGCGTGAACGGAAAAACTCCTTCAATCCATTCATATTTTGACGATACGACATCCACATTCGTGAACGATGTACGAACAGTTATTTCGGATCAGACGTCCCAAGGGTGCTTCGGATCCAGCAATTCGGTCAGAAGCTCCTTGTTCACGGTGGACAGCGTCTCGTTGTGACCAACTATCATCAGCGTGTCCGTGTCTATGTCCCTTCCGACACCGGCTACGGGCACCTCGTCGCAAAGCATGTCTATCACAGATCTATGCCTTCTCTCGGCGACGACGTTCCATTGTCCCTCATCTATGAAAGGGCCTCCGAACTCGTTATCGTTCCATTTGGCAAGGAAGGACGCCGCTGCCCTTACCCAGACGGGAGGACCTATGTGCTTGAACGTCTTCGATAACGCATCCCTCTCAAGTTCAAAGACAATGATTATCTTTGTTTTCGTCATTTCGTGAACGGATCTAAGTACAGTGAAATCATATGAGTCCAATCTCCTCGTTAGCGCGTACCTGGTCTTCCATATCTGCGAATATAGGTTATCACGGTTGATATCCGGACGGTCGAAGACGACGGAGACGATCCTGGACCCGCGGTCGTCGGACAGCTTTCTTAACTCGCCTTCGGTAAGCGGCACACGTTCAAACGGGAAGAAGAACCTCTCGCTCGGATTCTCAAGATAATCTTTACACGCGGCAATGAACGTTGCAAATGTATCGATATGAACGGCTGACGCGACGTTCCTCTTGGGATCCACAGGATCGTAGACGATGATCGGCCCGAGCATGGCAGGCCCTTTGCTCCCAGGAGATATGGAGACTCCCTCCTTCCACTCCGATGCCGCCCTGACCGCGTTGAGGAAGCTGCCGTAGAATATCACCAGAAGTTCGCACAGATAACCGGAGAACCCTCTGGTGTTCGGTTCCGCGCCGTATGTTCCGGTGCCTCTCATGAACAGCTTCAGGAGTCTTATCTCATCCCTTAGGCGTTCGTCTGTGTTCGATATGACGTATTCAGTGTGAAACGGAGTTCTGTCGACCGCACTCATCAGCTTTTTTGTGTCCTTGATCGCATAGCACGGAACAAGGTCCACCGACAGTCCTTCGAAGTCCCCGCGGGTGTACGGGTGCTCGGCGTACATACGCTCGCCTTGCAGGACGTCATCACCGGCGGCGAGACCGATCCTGACCATATCTCCCTCAGGCACAGACTCAGGGAACATCAGGAAGACATCCAGATCCGGACCGGAGAGGAATGTCCCCTTGGCGACGGAACCAACGAGCTTGACATCAATATCGTACTCATGTGACCTGAGATAGGATGTGATCATCCCTTTCAGGCGGTCAGCAGTGTCCATGATGCTCGCTGCCTCCTTCTCCGAAGGTTTGATCCGTTCAAGTACGATCTCTTCGAGACTCATCGTATGCGGTTAGAGCCTTTAGGGATTTATTATTTTGTTATGGCGCATTGTTTCCTAGATACCCGAATACTCTTCGATACGGTGACGGTCATCATATCGTCGGCGGCCACCGTCCTTATTCCCGTTCTCCTTTCGATGTAAGATGCCTCCTTCTCAGGACCGTCCTGGATGATGCGGACGCCCATATGCGTGAACAATATCATCTCCGGTCGGACGGCCTCCGCAAAGGTGAGAACATCATCTGTGCACAGGTGACATCGAATACGCGCCTTCGTGGGCCTCGTCACCGGCAATATGAGTATCCTGGACCCCTTCGCATCCTCCACCACTCTATCTCTGAGCTCAGTGTCGCACACGTACGCGACCGTTCCGTCAGGCGTGTGGAACTTGAACCCAACGGCGGTGGCGTCACTGTGAGCGGACGACATGATATCGGCCCTCATGCCGCACACATCGATGGAATCTCCCGGCCGCATCGTTGTGTATTTATCGACCATCTCGAAATGATACGGCGTAAGCCTTGGTCCGAGGCCTTTGAAACCTTCCATGACGCTGACGCTGCCCGCAAGCTCCCCTCTCTTGGAGACACCGCCTTTGCACATACCCTCGATCAAGACCTCTGCGTCCGAATAGTGATCGGGATGACAATGCGATATCATGATCGCGTCCGTCCTCATCGGATCGATGCACATGCGGCTCATGTTGGTCAGTGCACCTGGCCCCGGATCGATATGTATCCTCTTACCGGAGGTATCCAGTATCAGACCGCCGGTCCCGCGCGTCTGGTATATGGTGGCGTAACGTCCCCCGCCTGTTCCCAGGAACGTGAGATGGGTGCTCATCGCTAAGCCATGGGATGTCGGGTATATGTTGATTTCATTCTTATGTGAAAGAAAACGGTTAATATCCGCAATTCTTATCGACGGTCATGTTGACCGTGATACGTGACGCATGGATAGTCACGCAGGATGCGTCGAGGAAAGTGATCAGAGGCGACGTGACGATAGAGAACGAGAGAATAATCTCCGTCGGCCCGAAGTTCAGCGGATCCGCAGACGTTGAGATAGATGCATCCGGCGACATAGTCATGCCCGGACTGGTGAACGCGCATACGCACGTCTCCATGTCGGTGATGAAGGGCGCTGCCGACGATCTCCGGTTCCCGGACTTTCTCGACAGGGTTTTCAGCATAGATTCCGACAGGACCGATGATGATATAACGATAGGTACGAAACTCGGGTGCGCCGAGATGATACGTTCGGGAACGACAACGTTCATGGACCTCTACTACTCGGAGGACGTGATATCAAAGGCAACCGAAGAGACCGGGATAAGAGGTATCTTCTGTTGGTGCGTGCTCGATGACGAGTTCACGACACAGAAGGGAAGCCCGCTGGACAACTGCAGGAGATTCTGTGAATCCCACAAAAAGTTAAGGAAGGGAAGGCCGGGCGTGGGATTACAAGGGGTCTACGTATGCAGTGAGGAGACCTGCGTCAACGCAAAACGTCTCTCGGATGAGATGGATGTGCCTTTGCATCTCCATCTCTCGGAGACGAGGAAGGAGGTCAACGATCACAAGAGAAAGACGGGAAAAAGACCGGCGGAATGGTTATCCGATCTAGGTGTTCTCTCGTCGCGCACAACAGCGGCGCATTCGGCGTGGCTGACCATGAACGAAGTCAGACTGATGGGCCGCGCAGGTATGTCGATCGCCTCATGCCCTGTGTCCAATATGAAGTTAGCGACGGGAGGCATAGCGCCGATACCGGAGATGTTGCAGAACGGCGTCAACGTGTCGCTTGGGACGGACGGGAGCACCACGAACAACAGCCTGGATATGTTCGCAGAGATGAAGACATTGGGTCTTCTGCAGAAGTCAGGGAGATGGGACCCAACGATAACGCCCGCGCAGACGTTGCTCGACATCGTCACGATAAACGGTGCAAGGGCGATAGGCATGGAAAAGGAGATAGGATCGATAGAGCCCGGAAAATATGCGGACATCATAATACTCGACAGAGGGTCGCCCAACCTTAGGCCGCTGCTTCCTGAGAATATGATATCGAACATAGTCTATTCGGCGTCATCGTCCAATGTCAAGACGGTGATGTGCCAAGGCGACATCGTCATGTCCGACCGTAAGATAACGACAATGGATGAACGTAAGGTAATGGATGCTTCCGAAGATATATGGACGAAACTGTGCGGCACGCGTCCGCCGTCTGTGAAGTAAATAAAAGGAAGAGGTTTTTCTCGTTGGTTCAGATGACGTCCAGTCCGTGGAATAACGCTACGAGTGCCACGATGACACCGAGGATCGTCGCGATGAGCGCGATGATGTCCCCTCTGTTCCTCAGATAGTTAGTTAGACCGAAGAACAATGCGATCACTCCCAGGAACAAGACGCCAAGCCATCCCAATGTGCCGCCGAACAGGATGAATAATCCTATTATACCGGCGATGATGGCCACCAGCGAGCTGTCCTTTAATATGTCCTCAGCAGACATAGGGTGAAATGTTCTAGCAAATATAAATAGTGCTCAGATACATCGACCAGCAGGAGACGCGGACATGCCGAGAGTTTCAGAGATAGGGATATATGAGCAAAGAGAGTGCCCGACACTGGTCGTAAGAACGAGATCGAGCGTACAGAACCTCATGAACGTGACGATGGACGTCTACGGGAGGATAAACGCATATCTCGCGGAACTGAAGGAGACACCGGCCGGCATCCCTTTCATAACATATCATAACATGGATATGAACGACCTCGACATCGCTGTCGGCATACCTGTGGCTAAGGAACTACCGCCGCGCGGTGACATGGCGTCAGGCAGACTGCCGCAGGCAAGGGTGGTTACATGCATGCACAGAGGTCCGTACAACAGCACAGGTCCGACATACGAAGAGATGCATAAATGGATCGCTGCAAAAGGTCTCACACTGTTCGGAGTGGTAAGGGAGGCATACTTCAACAGCCCCGATGATGTGTCCGAGGACGAATTACTGACTGAGATAACGATGCCGCTGAAGTGATCATCTCTTCTTCGCATGCGGGTCGGCGGATACGTGAATACCGCTCCGTCTCGAAAGTTCGGAGATGAACGTTTGTTTGTCCTCAGGGGACAACCCCACTCCGTCCTTCTTTCCGTGAACGTTCTTGAATTCTATCCACACCTGATCCGTCGAGAGGCCAACAACCCTCGTGAATGAGTTGTTCTCGTAAAATCGCGTCACACTGCTGTAAGGTATGTGGTCTTGCAATCCCCACGATAATATACGGACCGCCTTAGGCAAACGGATCCCGTCTTTCTCAAGAACATACCTCATCGACCTGAGTAGTATGACGTAGACTCCCGTGAGCAAAGATATGGAACCGAGAAGAAGAAATACAAACGTTCCGCCCGTACCGGTAATGATCCGATATGCCGCCGGAGCGAGGAATACTAAAGATGACAACAAGGTAACGGCCAACAACGAGTAGTAAAGTTTTCCTGCCGAGGTTCTGAAGATCATATTCCCGTCGGCGTCGGTGCGCATGATATTCACATGAAGTTAGCATTTATTTATCTTTTCCCTCTGCCCTAAAATCGACGCATTTATGGCGTCAACTTTTGTTGTCCAGATAGAAATGGTCCCGGCCCCATGATTTGAACAAGGGATCTGCTGATATCGGCGGCCGCATCGGAAGTTCCGAAAACCCTCTACAGTCAGCCGCTCTAGCCAGGCTAAGCTAGGCCGGGTAGGTCTTGGATAAAAGATTGCGTATATATATTTTGGCAAGACCCTTTTTCTAAGGGGGCGTTCATCCGATGTACCCGAGGTGCCCTTTCTCCTGGCCCTCGGCTATCTCTTTTATTTTTGACGTGAACTCTTCCATCTGCTGCGACCTTTCGTCCAGCTCCTTCATGTCCACATCTATGTCGAGTATGCTTATCAGTACTTTGGCGAGCACTGCGGCGCTCTTATGGTCTATGAAATAGCCCGATGTCTCACCCATCATGCACGCCGCCTCCATGTTCTTCATACGAGCCATCCCGAGTATCAGTCCGCTCGCTCCGGCGATCCCGGCGCTCGGTTCCCCGGGGATGAACGTGACGCCGTGCTTTTCTAATTCATCCTTCATGGATACCGACGACACTGCGCCAAGTATCCGGGGATCCTCGACAACGCCGCCCGTTCCGTATCCGCCGAGTGTGAATATCCTTCTGACGTTGAGGTCGGCGGCTATTTGCATCATGTCCTCCGCCAGTTCGAACTGTCCCTCCGCTGTGAGCCCCTGGTACTCGCCCAGAAGAAATATCAGATCGTTGTTCCCGGTGCCTTTCACATAATACAACTCATTACATGCCAGATGTGCCACGTTGTCCGCGTCCAGCATGACCTGCGGCGGAAAATGTTTTGAATATATCCTTGCGAAACATTTCGCATCCAACTTCCCGGCGATATGGTCGGCGGCTATCTTACCGACGTTACCTACGCCCGGCAGCCCCTCTACGAGCACGGGGTCGCGGAGTTCAGGTCTCTCTTCAAAGATCACGACATTTCCCATTCTCGCCGTACTCCTCTACGATACTCTTTCTTCTGTACTCGCCGTATCTGTCGTCAGGGGAATATTTAGCCGGCAGCGGCGTGGCCGTCGCGGAACCGCATCCGCATTCGTCCTTCAAAGAGTAACTGCCGCATTCCGGGCATTTTCTCATCGCGGACCTCATCGGATCACTTGCTCTCTCTTTTGAGGACCGCCTCTCCGCCCGCCTTAACAAGATCATCTATCACCGCGGACGACACGGTCTTCATTATTTCCTCGGCCTCTTTGTACTCGTCGGCCGTTATGACGAGCCTGTATCTGGGCGCACCGACGTACTGTATCGCAACTTTCGCGTCACCGGCGGCCTTCTCGCCCTTCTTCATCGCGTTCTTGATAAGCTCCACACCATCGGGTGCGGATGACCGTAGCTCAAGTATGCCCTCGATCTGCACATACGACAGCGTGACGTTCTCAATGGCAACCTCGACGAAAACATCTATCCAATCGCCCTCGAACTCGGCCCTGAACTCGTCCGCGGATGCCGCGACGGTCTCGAATGCGCCGTAGAGCGTCTCATATGCATCCAGCACCTTGTTGCCGAAAAGATCATAGGCGCTGTCCAATGAGATGGACATCCTCTCGGCGATTATCTCCATCAGCTTCTCAGCCTTCTTCTCGTTCTTCCACTGCTGTATCTTCTCGCGTTTCTGATGCTCGTTCACGGACTTCAGCGAAAGGTCGATATGACCTTTCGATGAGTCCACGCCCAGAACCTTGCATACGATCTTCTGTCCTTCTCTGATGTAGTCCCTGATGTATTTTACCCAGCCGGTGGTGACATCCCTTACGTGCACGAATCCCTCTTTCTCGTCATACTCGTCAAGAGTTACGAAGGCACCGAAGTTCTTCACGCTCTTGACCGTACAGACGACAAGTTCTCCGTCCTCCGGGAAGCCCCTGGCCCGGGACATCAGCCGACCACCTCGAGCACTTCGCCCTTAATGTCTCCCACGCCGCCCTTGGGCGTGATAAGGGTCGAACCGCAAACATGGCAGGTCACCGTGGTGGCGGCCCGTCTGAATGCGATCTGCTCGTTGCCGCAGTCGCGGCATTTTATCTTTATGAAATCGTTGACCATCTGATCACTCCGTTAACTCGAACTTCTTCGCTCTCAGGCACGGTTTTATGTGTGCCTTCTTACAGGTCTCGCATCTGAATCTGATGTTGACCCTCTTGGTGGGCTTCTCTCTGCCCTCCGGTTTCGGTCTCGGGAAACCTCCGTAACCAGCGGTCACTTTTCTGAATCTCCTCTGACCCCATTTGAGCTCACTTGCCTTCTTTTTCTTGACTCTCTCCACGTCGTGGGACGTGTGGGTCTTGCAATACGGACAGTAAGTCTTTATGACTCTGGGCTTCTTCATATTTATCTCCTCTATAAAGGAACAGGTCTGCTAATAACGATTATATATAAAAAGGCTCACACCGTGAGCGCTCCTGTTTATTTGAGAGGCGTCATTGTTTTGTGTTGTGTATCACATCATTCTGACGCTGCCGTCGGCGGATGATATGATGACGGTCGTCGCCATGTTCAGGAACAGCCCGTTGTCCACCACTCCCGGTATGACGTTTATCCGCGACTCCAGGAAGAACGGGTTGTCGATAGCTCCGAACCTGCAGTCGTAGATGTAGTTCCCGCCGTCGGTCACGAACGGTTTCCCGTCGCTCATGCGCAGTACGGCCGAACACCTCTGTCTCTCGAGAGCTATCCTTGTCTTCTCATGTCCGAATATGAGCACTTCCACAGGTAACGGCCCTTTCGTCCCCAGTTTTTCCACGAGTTTGGATTCGTCCGCCACGATAACTTCCGCTTTAGATATCGATGCGACTATCTTCTCACGGAGCAGCGCGCCTCCCAGGCCTTTTATCAGTTGCATCTTCGGGTCCACCTCGTCAGCGCCGTCGATGGTCACGTCTATGTGGTCCACCTCGTCAATGTCGATAATGTCGATGTCGCATTCCTTCGCAAGGTTCTCCGTTTGAACGGATGTGGCGACGCACCTGAGTTTGAATCCGCCCTCTATGAGCTGACCGACACGTTTTATCGCGTAGTATGCGGTGCTCCCGGTCCCGAGGCCGACGGTCATCCCGTCCCTGACGAAGTCGTCGACCGCTTTTTCGGCGGCGATCTGTTTGAGGTTAACGGTCATCTCATCTCCCTTTCCACCATTCCGATAAGCGTCTCGACGATATAATTGTTCATCCTTTCACCGAGTTCAGCGGATGCCTTCGACGTATCACCGGCGATGCCGTCGGGCATACATGACGACGCATCCCTCAATACAACGCAGTCGCTGTCGATGAACACACCCTTAGGCCTTTCCGACCCGACGATGTCAGGGTCTATCGCCAGCATCCTGGATGTCTCGATGACACCGCCGTGTCCGTCGCCCTCGAAACGGAAGTCCTCACGTTCCTCGACGATCCTGTAGTCGGAGACGAACATTATCTTCACGTCATGCTCGGAAACGACGCTCCTGCATGCCTCGGTTATCGCGGTCATGTGCGACGATGCGGCATGTCCGCTCACGATCAGTATCCTCCTTATCCCGTGGCGTGCGAACGAATCAAGGATATCGCGAACGAACGACCGCATGGAATCGAACGTTATGTTGATGGTCCCGGCCAAATTCCTCATGGACGAATGGATGCCGTAAGGCAGTGCGGGGGCGATGAGCACGTTATCCATTCTCTCTGCCATATCATCCGCCACACGTGCGGCCTGGAATGTGTCCGTGCCGAGCGGCAGATGAATGCCGTGAGCCTCGGTCGCACCTATAGGAAGTATCACCAATGGATCCATTTTGATGATCTCCCTCATCTCGTTCGTCGTGATCTCGTCCATCTTCATATGAACGGCAACGATATCATCAAATTAAATCATGGTGTTCCCCTGCCGATGAGATTGGCATCCCTCTACTCGGGCGGTAAGGATTCGACGCTCTCGCTGTACATAGCGGAGCAGATGGGCCACACCGTAGAGTACATAGTGAACATCGTCCCGTCGTCGGACGATTCTATGATCTTTCACGTTCCCAACGCAGGTATGGTACCGCTGCTAGCCGATTCGATGGGAAAGCGCCTGGTGACCGCACCCACCGGAGGAAGCGAGGCGGAGGACATCGAGGCGCTCCGCACCGCATTGTCGTCCTTGGACATAGAAGGTGTCGTGATGGGCGCTGTGCTGTCCGACTACCAGTGGGAGCGTATCAACGCGGTCTGCGAGGAACTTGGCCTCATATGCTTGGCGCCGCTCTGGAGGAAGCGGCCGGCCGATGTGATGGATGAACTGGCGGATTCCGGCATATCGGCAGTCATCGTCGGCGTGTACGCCGACGGACTGGACGAGACATGGCTCGGAAGGGATGTGATTGATTCATACGACGATCTCAGGTCGGCGGCGTCGAAGAACGGGATAAGTGTGATCGGCGAGGGAGGGGAGTACGAGACGCTGACCTTAGACTCACCGATGCAGTCGTCCGTTCTGGTGATCGACGATGCTGAGAAGATATGGAACGGTCACTCCGGGGCGATGAATGTCAAAGTAGCCAGACTGGAAGAGAAGATCAGAGGGCCCCTTTAACTTCCCTCAGTATCTCATCCATGTCGGGAAGCACCTTGGGTGTCGTTGCGCGCCATATGTACCTTATCTTCCCGTCCGTCCCGATGAGGAAGAACTCCCTGTTCGTGAATCCCTTGATGATCGGTGAGTCCTCCACGATCGCGCCGTACGTCTTGCTTACAGTCTGCCCCTCATCCTGTATGTGATCGAACGGAGACCCCAAACGATCCCTGAATATCCTGTGGTTCTCAAGCCCGTCCGGGTTTATTGTGAATATTCTTACGCCGGCGCTTGCGAACTTTTCAGCCAGTTCTATCATCTTCATCATGTATGTGGTGCAGTTGATGCCGAAATCCCCTACATAGAAGTTCAGTAATATCGGACCGTTCCTCAGCTCGCTGCTAAGGCAGAATTCATCTCTGTCGACGGACCGCATGCTGAAGTCCGGTGCATCGTCGCCGTTCTCCAATTCCCTGAATGTGTCCGACATGTGAGGACGAACGCGTTACCTGTAATAATTTTTTGCGAAGAACGATGTCGTATGTCGCCGTAGATCCGAACGGAAAAGCACTGTCGGAAGGACGGCGCGCACAATGTTTATACCGTGTCCCCGCATGAAGTATCATGGACGGGAAGCTGTATAACGAATCCATGATGCTGATACCTATGATGATGTCGCTGCTCCTCGGAGTGGTGACGATCGCGCTCTTTGCGTTCGCGATATACGAGATCGCGTACGGGAGCGACGCATTCGCCCTTGACTCATTCACCGGCATCATGCTGCTGTCGGTGGCCGCGATAATGTTGGTGCTGTCAGCGGCCTTTTTCATGATGAAGCTGAGGATAAGCGTATCGTACGATTCGATGACGGTCGGGCTCTTCAAAGGACGTGTCGTCCGGATAGAGGACATACACTCGGTGGAGGTCGAGAGCTTCAGCCCGATGAAGGATTACTTCGGATGGGGGCTGAGAGTGGGAAGGAAAGGGTTCGGTTACATAGCCGCGGGGACGAACAAAGGATTGAGGATAAACCTCAGGACGGGCAAGTCGTTCTTCATCTCGTCGAAGAGGGCGCTCGAGTTCGAGACCGCGATGAACACAGCCCTGAAGGCGGCCAAGAGGAATGCCGAAAGGGAACAATGATCTTTCTTATGCGCGCGCGAGCGCGTACGACCTTTATTTTTCTGTTATTTAGAATATCTGAGCTTTTCGTCTGTCGATCCGGAACGTGCGCATCATTCATTCCGTCATTCGGAACATGCGCACGTTACCGTCGGCACCCGTATTCCGTCGGCCCGTTCGCATGGTGTTTATATAGGTGGATATTATCCCCGTATCCTCGAATGTCTGGGCAGTGTATGATTAGGAAATCATTATATACTACTCAGTAATACGAGGAATGCGCGAGCCGGGCAGGTACCATATCTCTTTTGTGGTGTGGCCGTCTGGGTTTTGCGATTGATGGAGAGTCAAGATCTCCGCCTCTGGCGTGGCCTCTTGCACTCTGACGTTCGATGCTACGAATGTTCCGTTAGACGGGACATTAGTTACAAGAAGTGTGCCGTAGAACGGAACAAACGGTGAAACATGGTAAACTGCCAGTTTCAATTTCATCCAAGACGTTAATGACAGTCAATGGATTTGACTCCGGTTGATCCTGCCGGCGGCCACCGCTATTGGAATTCGATTAAGACATGCGAGTCGAGAGGTGCAAGACCTCGGCGGACTGCTCAGTAACACGTGGATAACATGCCCTTAGGTGGAGGATAATCTCGGAAAACTGAGGATAATACTCCATAGATCATGGATGCTGGAATGCTTCATGGTCCAAAGTTCCGGCGCCT